>NZ_JBHXVG010000007.1:181325-330945 GCF_042672405.1 Streptomyces sp. NPDC127197
CGTGGTTGTGGGGGGCCGGGTAAGGGCGGGGGGCCATCCCCCTTTTTTTGGGGGGCCCGGGGGGGGGGGCCGGGGTGCCGTACGGCACCCGGGCCCCGAGCTTTCAACACCATCTACCGGCAAACTGCGCCGGCCTTCTGTGTCCGCAGGTTCCGCCTGGGAGGGCGGGGCTGCGGGGATCGCGGATGCGTGACCGGGGACCACCTTCCAATCCGGGGCCTGCGGTACCCGAGCGGACTTCTTCCTCGCCCGGGCGATCCTGATGGCGTCTGCTCCTTACCTTCGGTTACTCGGTTGTACTGCTGGATACCGTGGGTACTGCTCGCGGCCTCTGGGGCCGCGTCCTGCTTGACCTGCATGCACGGCAGTTCGTCTCTGCCGCGCCCTCATCGACTTCCTGGGTACGACGGAAACAGTAACCCCGCAACAAGCCAATGTCTACTGTGGACACGACAGGTTTTCTTCAGAGTCGATGCACGGAGTTCTGCCGCAAATACACCCAGAAGAGTGCTGTCCCGGGTTGAAGCCCCGCCCGGCGGGCACACGCTGAGCCTGGCGGCACAACCGATCCAGGGCCGGGTGGTAGCACATGACCGACACGAAGACGACGAGCTCGGAAACCCCAAGGCCCCTGTGGTTCTTGAGGGCGACAGCCCCGCCGGTATCGCTCGCGCCCGTTACGTCGCCCGCGCCTTCGCCGATGGCCTGGAACCGGCTCCGGCCCCCGGAACGGCGGAAACCCTCGCCCTCGTGGTCTCCGAGCTCGCCACCAACGCCCTCAACCCCGCACCCCCGCGGGAACGCGCCCCCGACCTCAACGGTGGTGCCGGCGGGTTCGTCGGGTCAGACCGGCGATGGAGTCGCCCTCGTCGACATAACGGCGAAAGGGCTCAGCCACCACGGCAGCCTCGGCATCATTGATCTCGTAGCGGGCCGCACGCTCCGGGCTCTTGCGTACGAAGCGGTAGCCGAACGGCGCCCCGGACAGCACGTTCACCGATTCGATCCGGCCCGGGCCCGGTCGGTCTTCCCGCGCCGGTAGCGCTCCATCAGCTGGGCCTTTTCGTACTCGGCGAACATGCCCTGGAACTGGACCAGCAGTTGGTCCTCGGGGCTGTCTCCGCGCGGCCCGCGTACGAACCCCACCCGCGTCCCCCCACGGGCGAACTCCTCGATCAGCAGGGCCTGATAGCGAACTTCCGTGCGAGGCGGTCCGGCGCGTAGACGACCACCACATCCACTCCGACCTGAGCGACCAGGTCCCGCAGCCGCTCCAGCGCGGGGCGCATCAGCGTGGCACCGGAATGGCCCTCGTCCTCGAAGACCCACTCCTGGGGCACCTCAAGCCGCATTCGCTCGGCGTACGCGCGCAGCGCTGCCGTCTGCGAGGCGATCGTCTGGTCCTTCTTCTGCCGCTGCGAGGACACCCTCGCGTAGATCCCCGCCGTGGTCACCGCCCGCTCCTTCCTGCACCTGTGGTAGCTGCTGATCGCCTCGGATGCGGGGACGGCGCTGGGCCCAACACCTCGTAGGCCGCACGCAGTTCCTCACCGGTATGCCGGGAGAAGACCCACTCCAGCTCCACCACCGGACGGTTCACGGCCCCGGCCGCCGTCCGCCGTCATCGTTGCGGAGGTAGTCGGCCAGCGCCCGGGCCACCACCGAGGAGACGGTCGCCTCACTCGCACGGGCATGCTCACGGACCCGCTCGGCCAGCGAGCCGGCAGCTTGACGGTGAACACCACACGCGCCTCGGGGACGGCGACTCGACCTTGCGCCACGGCCTGCTCCACATACCGGTGTGCCTGACGCACCGACACCCCGAAACGGGCAGCCAGCACACGGGCCGCCTCCGCGACAGATACCTCCACCGCGAGCAGGTCCGCGGCAGTGTTGACCCGCCGCGCGTACTCGATGCTGTCGACACGATCCCCCGCACCATGTCATGAACGTACTGCCCGTCATGACGCTGCCTGCTCTCGCCACGAGGCAGCTTCTCCAACCTTCGGTAATGCAACGTCACTTCGAAGACGAAGTTGCCCATTGCGTTGGAGGCGTGGCCGGGGAGCACTGCGCAAAATCAGAGGTAGACACTCCACGTTTCCAACGCCTGCCGGTCTCACGCTGCGGACGCTCCGACATTCCTGCCGTCACCTGGTGTACCCCTGGCCGAACTGGGCAGAAAGCGCTTCCTGCCTCCTTGATCCGGCTGACGGAGAGGACCACCGCGGATGGCGTCGTCGCATGAGAGACCGCTCGACCACCGCTACCGGGGCGAACACCCGATACGCACCCTCGCCTACCTGTTCCACGCCGACCGATGGCGACTGGCCGCCGCGGTCGGCGTCTTCACGGTCAAGCACAGCCCGGTCTGGCTGCTGCCGCTGATCACCGCGTCCATCATCGACACCGTCGTCCAGCACCAGCCGATCAGCAGGCTCTGGACCAGCACCGGGATCATCATGTTCATCCTGGTGGTCAACTACCCGTTGCACGTGCTGTACGTCCGCCTCCTGTACGGCAGCGTGCGCCGGATGGGCACCGCCCTGCGCTCCGCGCTCTGCACCCGGATGCAGCAGCTCTCCATCGGCTACCACTCCCGGGTCAGCGCCGGAGTGCTGCAGGCCAAGGTGGTGCGCGACGTCGAGACCGTCGAGCAGATGGTGCAACAGACCGCCGAAACGGGACTCGGCGCGATCACCGTCCTCACCGGAGGACTCGTCATCATCGCCATCCGCACCCCCGAGTTCGTCCCCGTCTTCCTCGTCGTCGTGCCCGCCGCCGCACTCCTCGTGGCCCGCCTCAGGGCCCGGCTGCGCACCCACAACGAGCACTTCCGCCACGAGGTCGAGACGCTCTCCTCGCGCGTGACGGAGATGACCCGTCTGATCCCGGTGACTCGCGCGCACGGCCTGGAGGGCAAGGCGCTGCGCCGCATGGACGGCACCCTGCGCCGGCTGCTGACCTCAGGGATGCGCCTGGACCTGGTCAACGGCCGGTTCGGCTCACTCGCCTGGGTGGTCCTCAACGTGGTCGGTGTCCTCGTTCTCGCCGGTGCCGCGCTGATCTCGTACTACGACGTCTGGGGCGTCACCGCCGGCGATGTCGTCATGCTCAGCGCTTTCCTGACCACCCTCACCAACTCCACGACGACACTCACCGGCCTGGCCCCGGTCATCACCAAGGGCCTCGAATCCGTCCGCTCGGTCGGTGAGGTGCTCCAGGCTCCCGAGCTCGAGGACAACGAGGGCAAGGCCGAACTCACCGCGCTGCGCGGCGCTGTCACCTTCGACAGCGTCTCTCACGCGTACGAGGACGGCGGACGGCCCGCCGTACGCGACTTCAGCCTCTCGGTGACACCGGGCGAGACGATCGCCCTGGTGGGCGCGTCCGGCGCCGGGAAGTCCACCGTGCTCAACCTCGTCATCGGCTTCGTCCGCCCCACCGCGGGCCGGCTGCTGCTCGACGGGACCGACATGAACACCCTCGACCTGCGCACCTACCGGCGCTTCGTGTCGGTCGTGCCGCAGGAGTCGATCCTCTTCGACGGCACCGTCCGTGAGAACGTCGCCTACGGGATGGACGACGCCGACGAGGAGACGGTCCGGGCGGCGCTGCGGGACGCCAACGCGCTGGAGTTCGTCGACGGGCTGCCGCAGGGACTCGACACCCTGGTCGGCGAGCGGGGGGCGCGGCTGTCCGGCGGGCAGCGGCAGCGGCTGGCCATCGCCCGTGCCCTGATCAGGGATCCCAGGGTGCTGGTGCTGGACGAGGCGACCTCGGCGCTGGACACCCGTTCCGAGGCGCTCGTCCAGCAGGCCCTCGCCCGGCTGCTGCACGGACGCACCACGTTCGTGGTCGCGCACCGGCTGTCCACCGTGCGGGGCGCGGACCGGATCGTGGTGATGGCCGACGGCCGCATCCAGGAGATCGGCACGCACGAGGAACTGCTGCGCCGGGGCGGCGCCTACGCGGCACTGCACAGCGGCCAGGCCGCCTGACCGTCCGACAGAAGGGCCGGACACCTGTGCGGTGGGCGACGGTTTTGCGTCAAATGGGTGCCGGGCACCCAAGAAGACGAATGGTCCGGCCCCGTCCGGGCATACGGTGCGCAAAAGTCGAGAGAGGGGCGCCCCGTGCTTGTTCCGGACCCGAAGGTCGTCAGGAGGCTGCTGACCAGGTACGCATCGCTGCGCATCGCTCAGGCGGAGAGGGAGACGCCGACGAGGGCACGGGAGTTGGCGGACGTCAGTCACACCCTGTGCGTCCTGACGGGCACGACCAGCATCCACGAGGCGATCGCCCGGGCGGACGCCCTGCTGGCCGGTGGGAACGCGCCGGACCCGGACGGGGAGAGCGGTCTGTCGCTGGCCGGGTGACGCCGTCCGCGGGGCCGCTCGTAGTGTCAAGGGACCCTGGTGCCCGTGCCGTTGACCCGGTTCGGCCGGTCCGCGGTGGGCCGGGCCAGCCACTCCGCGATGGTGCGGGCGATCGGCTGGCCCGTGTCCACCTCCACGAAGCCGAACTGCCCGGACTGGTTGCACTCCAGGAACCACCACGTCCCATCGGTGTCCTCCACGAAGTCGAAGGCGCCGTAGGACAGTTCCGCCTCCCGGAGGTATGTACGGACGCCGTCCGCGATCCGTGCGGGGACGTCGGAGGGGCGCCAGGGCCGGTTGTCCGTGGCGAAGCGGACGTCGACCTCGTCCGGGTCGGCGTCGGGGGCGGTCGCCTTGCGGGCGGCCAGCATCCGCTCGCCGACCACGGTGAGCCGGATGTCGGCCCGCTTGGCGATCCGCCGTTGCAGCAGGGTCGGGCCGAAGGCGACCGCGGCGAAGTCGGTGTCCGGTGCCACCCGGCTGGTCGGCACCGCCCTCGGCGGCTCCTGGGGATGCGCGCCGGAGACGGGTTTGACGACGAGGTCGGGGAAGCGTTCGGCGAAATCCCGGGCGGCCTGCGGGAAGGTCGTGATCAGTGTGGCCGGCACGGGCAGTCCGCTGCGCTGGGCGAGGCGGAGCTGCCAGGGCTTGTACCGGGCGCGACGGGCCGCGTCCGGATGGTTCATCCAGCGGGCGGTGGAGCTGCGCAGCATGCCGTACAGCGCCTGCGAGGACTCCTCGGTGAGCCACGCGGACGGCTCGGCCACCCGCGTGGCGGGAGTTCCCGGCCGGCGCACCCACACGGACCGCAGCCCGTCCATGCTCACCAGCCGGCCCGCGGACCACAGATGCCCGCGGAAGGCACCGTGCACATACTCGCCCGACAGTGCGGCGCCGCCGGTCAGGTCGGCGGGATCGAGGCGGACCACCGGGACTCCGGACGCGTTCAGGTGGACGACCACCATGTCCGCCGTCACGTCCTGGTCGCCGGTCAGGATCAGTACGGTCATCGTCGACGGTCCGTGTTCAGTCGTCGAAGTGCGTCTTCGAGCCCGCGGTGGACGTCGTGGTCCCCAGCTCTCTGAGCAACGCGAGATCGGTGGCGGCGATCCGGCCGTCGAACAGCACGTTCAACTGCAGGCCGGGATCGTAGGCGTACGGAGTGGCGACATCCAACTCCGCCGCCGGGCGTGCGTAGTTGAGCGCGAACGGTTGCATCGTCTCTCCCTCTTCGGTGCTGCCCCGGCCAGGCGTCGGCCTGCCGTGTCGTCGCGTAGCCCGTGGATCTCCGGGGCTTTCCATGGACTTATACGAATCGAACGGGTGATTGGTTTCCTTACGCTCCGTAGTGGCGGGCGAGTTGGCCGCTCTGAACCTGAGACGGAGGACGGCGCCTTCCGGTTGACTGGTCGTGATGCACAGCACGGCGCACCCCGGGCGACCGGGGGAGCACATGGGGGTGATGGCGGGCGCGCGGGCCCGGCGTCGCCCCGAGCGGCCGCAACGGGGCGTGGATCTGTCGTGGAACGCGGGCAGTTGGAGGTCAGGCGGGGTCGACGGGGCGTCGTGCCGGGGCGGTGCGGTGGTCTCGTGCGGTCAGGGGCGTGCGCAGTGTGCGCAGGGCCAGGAGCAGTGCGCCGACGTCGTCGAGGTACACCGGATCGGGCAGCAGGTCGGCCGGGAGCACGAAGTACAGGACGGCCCCCCAGAACACCCAGGGCGGCCCGGTCGGCAGCCCGGCGCGCCGCAGTCCGCGCCGGGCCCGGACCAGCCGCACCAGCAGCCCGACGGCCGCGGCGAGCACGACGGCGAGGATCACGGCGATGACGGCGAGCACTGCTGTGGTGGAATCCACGGGCCCTCCTCGGTCCGGTGCGCCGCCGGTGGACGCGCCCTTCCTTGAATTCCCGGATTCCGCCCTGATATTGCCTCCGTTATGCCGTTTGTGACCTATCGGCACACCCCGTACGACTATGCCGGTGACCGGAGTGCGCCGGTGACTGCTCTCAGCCGCCGGAACCGCCCTCGGCACCGTCCGGTTCCGCGGACGACGCCGGACGCCGGAACTTCGCGGTCGCCTTGAGACGTCCGAAAGTGCGCGTCAACTGCTGGAGCGGGGAACCGGAGGGCGCCTCCTGCGGTGGCTCCGTCGTCGGCGGTTCCGGCAGCGTGGCGGACGACTCGCGGTAGACGGCCAGCGCCTCGTGGGCCCGCTCGGCGGCCTCCCGGTACAGGTCCCGGGACCTCGTCATCGCCTCCAGGGCCTCGGCGTACATGGCCACCAGCGCCCGCTCGCGGGCGAGCTCCTCCTCCAGGGTCAGCAGGTGCCAGTCCTCCCGCAGCGCGGTGAGGACGCGGTCGGCACCTTCCGGCAGCGGCCGCGGCGAGGCGACGTAACGGGTCAGCGCGTCGATGAGCTCGGCCGGTTCGCTGCCGTCCAGGAAGACACTGCGCACGGAGCAGGCGTCGCTGTCGTAGTCGTCCGGGGCCGGCGAGCCGGGCAGCACCACGGCTCCGCCGCGCGGCACCTGCACACCGAACTCGCGCAGGGCCCAGTTCACGGCCCGCAGCTGGTGCGGCGCGGCGCGGTGCTCCACCACGCGGTGCCGCAGACCCGGCGGCAGCAGCCGGGCCAGCGGCAGGCGTCCCAGCGCGTCGGGCGTCATGGCCTCGTGGACGACGATGTGGACGGACCACGCGCTGCGCGCGGCGCCCCTGAGCACGCGCCGCAGGTCCTTGTCGTCCGGGGGCAGGGGGTTGATGTCCCGCAATCGCAGGTCCGCGTCGGCCTCGTGGTCCCAGGCGGCGTCGGGATCGTCCGGCCAGAACATGGTCGCGGGGGACGGCCATTGCAGGTCCCACGGACGCTCCGCCTCCGCCGCCAGCACCCACTCCTGCCCGGCGGCCGAGCCGTGGGCGAGGGCCAGCCTGGCCCGCACGGTCACCGTCCCGTCCACCTCCCAGCGGGCCTCGAAGACGTGTTCGCGGGCGCCCTCGGGCTCGGGCAGCTCCAGATGGTCGCGGATGACGCCGCGGTCCTTGAGGTGCTGGAGGTTGCGCCGGAGGACGTCTTCCGCGGCGGGCCCGACGTGGCGGCCGCGAGCCAGCCAGACCGTGGGGGGAGTCATGGGGCGGACGGTGGTGGAGGGCATGGGGTCCATCTGTGAACGGGGGCGTGGTGCGACTGCCAGTATCGTCGCCGCAGGTGGCCGGGATCATCCCGGGGGTCACCCGGAACGGCCGTGTCGAGGACGGCGGCCGTCCGCCTGCGGCCGGGTGCATCGTCGGCGATCGTGGGCAGGAGGACATCGGCCGACCGCACTGCGACAAGGAGCGACCCCCGTGAACGTGGACCTCGATGGGCGAACCGCGCTGGTGACCGGCTCCTCCCAGGGCATCGGAGCGGCGATCGCCGTGGGACTGGCCCGCGCCGGAGCACGCGTGGGCGTCAACGGACGCAACGCCGAACGCCTCGAACGGAGCATCGGGAAACTGCGGGCCGAGGCGCCGGAAGGAGACTTCGTACCCGTAGCGGCCGACCTGGGCACCGAGGAGGGCGCCGCGGTTGCGGTGGAGACGCTGCCCGACGTGGACATCCTGGTCAACAACCTCGGCATCTTCGGCCCGGCGCCCGCCCTGGACATCACCGACGACGAGTGGCGCCGCTACTTCGAGATCAATGTGCTCTCGGGCGTCCGGCTGACCCGCTCGTACCTCCCACGGATGATGCGGCAGGGGTGGGGCCGGGTGCTGAACATCGCGAGCGACTCGGCCGTCGTGATCCCCGCCGAGATGATCCACTACGGGATGTCGAAGACCGCCCTGCTCGCGGTGAGCCGCGGTTTCGCGAAGGAGGCGGCCGGCAGCGGTGTCACGGTGAACTCCGTCATCGCCGGTCCCACCCACACCGAGGGCGTCGAGGACTTCGTCCACCAGCTGGTGGGCCGCGACCTGCCCTGGGAGGAGGCGCAGCGCGCGTTCATGCGGGACCACCGCCCGCAGTCACTGCTCCAGCGCCTCATCGAGCCCGAGGAGATCGCGAACCTCGTGGTGTACCTGAGCTCCCCGCTGGCGTCCGCCACGACCGGTGCCGCCGTGCGTGTCGACGGGGGATACGTCGACTCGATCCTGCCGTAGGCACGGGCGGGCCGCTCACCAGCCGGTCCACAGCAGGTGGTTGACGAGCAACGCGACCACGGCCTGCGCCGCCAGCCAGATGCGGGGGTGGGGCAGGAACGCGCAGGCGGTGAGGAGCCAGAGGGCGAAGGGCAGCCAGATGCGCTCCGTCTCCGCCTTGCTCATCCCGGACAGGTCGGCGGCGAGCAGGGCGAGAAAGGCGCCGAGCAGGAGCACGGCGAGGCGGCCCTCGGCGTCACCCGGCCGGCTCAACAGACGGCGGCGCTGCCCGACGAGCGCCCCGCCCGCCCGTGACAGCCCCGCCACCGTCGCGAGGCCCACGACGAGGACGGTGCACGCCGGGTTGGCCCACACCCAGTACCCGTACGGCCGCACGCCCCCGGCACCCTGGTTGTAGCGCTCTACCAGCAGGTGGTACGCCTCCCAGTAGTTGAACCCCGCAAGGGTGAAGACCAGCGGGAACACGGCCAGCCCGGCCAGGAGCGGCAGCAGTACCGCGCGCCGGTTCCGACCGAGGACGAGCACCCCCAGACCGATGATCCCGATCAGCGTGAGCCCGTACGACAGATAGCAGGTCAGCCCGAACAGCAGTCCCGCCCCGCCCGCCGCGATCCGCGACCGAGCCCCCGGCCGCCCCGTCACGGCAAGCGCCAGCAGCGCCACCGCCCAGGCGGCGACCGCCGCGAAGTACCCGTCGGCCGACGTGCCCATCCACACCGCGCCCGGCGCCAGCACCACAAACGGCGCCGCCCGCCGCGCGAGCCCCTCCCCGGTCAGCACCCGCACCGTCACCAGCACGGCCGTCACCGCCGTGGCCCCGACGGTGATGCACCAGACCCCGGCCCAGGCCCCGCCCCCGAGGCCGATCCGGTCGAGCAGGACGAAGGTGAGCGTGGCCGCCGGAGGGTGCCCGGCGATGTGCGCGGGCCAGTGGTCGGGGCCCTGGATCACGATGTACTCGGTGAAGTCCCGCACAGTGGTGGGAATGTCCTGGAAGCGGTCGATGACCTGGAGGTACTCGTACCGCGTGGTGAGCCGCTGCGCGACACCTCGGTGCCAGCCGTCGATCAGGGCCAGCGACCAGGTCCAGGCCATGGCGGTGCCGCAGGCCACAGCCAGGAGCGCGCGCCACGGCAGCCGCGCGGCGAGCCCGGGCCCGTACGCCACCACGGCGATCGCCACCACGATCGCGGCCGGGGTGCCCGGGCCCACGTGCGGGCCCCAGGAGGCGAGCAGTGGAGGCCAGTTGACGAACAGCGTGCCGTCGGTGTCCTCGATGTGGCGGCCGATCAGGATCGCCGCGACGACGAGCAGGACGGCGGCCAGGGCGGCGCCCAGGTCACGGAGAGGAGAGCGGATCACACGCAGGACGCTAGGCCGCCGACGCACCCACCAGGGCGTCCTGCGTCCTGATGTCAGCGTTTCGTCATGAGTTGCGCGGTCTCTTCGGGCGGGCCGCGACCTACCGTCGAATCATGCGCGACCAACGGCTTCCCTCGTCGCCCGGCTTCTGGCGCAGCCCCCTGCGCGGCCCCCGGTTCACCGCCGTCTTCGGCGTCGTGCTGCTGGTCGGCATCACCCTGCTGTTCGTGACCGGCCTGCTGTCGTACGCCGCCTACAACCCCGACCTGTCGCCGGTCAACGACCAGACACCGGACAAGGGGATCCTCGGCTTCTACCTCTTCTCCTGGCCGACCGACCCGCACTGGCTGTACCGGCTCACCCAGGGCGTCCACGTCACCCTGGGGCTCACTCTCATCCCCGTCCTGCTCGCCAAGCTGTGGTCGGTCGTGCCCCGGCTGTTCGCGCTGCCGCCGGCCCGTTCGGTGGCGCACGCGCTGGAGCGGATCTCGCTGATCCTGCTGGTCGGGGGCGCCCTGTTCCAGTTCATCACCGGCGTGCTCAACGTCCAGGTGGACTACGTCTTCCCCGGCTCGTTCTACACGCTGCACTTCTACGGCGCCTGGGTGTTCTTCGGCGCGTTCGTCGTGCACGTCGCCCTGAAGCTCCCCACGGCCGTGCGCAACCTGCGCGGGCTGCGCGCGGAGGAGGGCGATCTGGTGTCCCCGCGGCCGGCCGAGCCGACCGTGACCCGCCGCGGCGCCTTCGGGCTGGTCTCAGGAGCCTCGCTGCTGATGTTCGTCACGACGGCGGGCCGCAGCTTCGACGGGCCGCTGCGCGAGACGGCCGTCCTCGCACCGCGCGGGGGACCCCAACCGGGCAGCGGCCCCGGCGGCTTCCAGATCAACAAGACGGCCGCGTACGCCGGAATCGACCGCCGGGAGACGGGTGACGAGACGTGGCGGCTGGTCGTCACCGGCCGCTCCGGCGTCGTCCGGCTGAGCCGGGACGAGCTGCTGGGCCTCCCGCTGCACAGCGCCGCGCTGCCGATCGCCTGTGTGGAGGGCTGGTCGACCTCCGACCAGTGGTGGCGCGGCGTACGGCTGCGGGACCTCGCGGCCCTCGTCGGCCACGACGAGCCGACCGACGTGCTGGTGGAGTCCCTCCAACGGCACGGCGCCTTCCGCCGGGCCGCGATGCGCGCCAACCAGGTGGCCGACCCGCGCTCCCTGCTCGCCCTGGACGTCAACGGCGAGCCGCTGACCCTCGACCACGGCTACCCGGCCCGGATCATCGTGCCCGCCGCGCCGGGCGTGCTCAACACCAAGTGGGTGGCACGGCTGACGTTCGGAGACCTGTGATGCGCCGCCCCACCCTCGTCCGACCGCGCATCGTCCTCGGCAGCCCGCTGCAACTGCTGCTGCTCGCCGCCTCGTTCGCGCTCGCCGGATACGCGGGCGTCCGGCTGCTCGCGGGCGACTGGTTGCGGGTGGCGCTGTGGTTCGTGGGCGCGGCGCTCGTCCACGACCTGCTGCTCCTGCCGCTGTACGCGGCCGCGGACCGGGCGGTCACCGGCGCGCTCGGCGCGGTGCGGCGCCGGGAGTGGATCCCGTACGTCCGTGTCCCGGCCGCCCTGTCCGGCCTGCTGTTGCTGGTGTGGTTCCCCCTGATCAGCGGCCGGGTCGACGAGCGTTACCGGCTGGTCTCCGGTCTGTCGGCGGACGGCTTCCTGGCCCGCTGGCTGCTGATCACCGCCGTTCTGTTCGGCGGTTCGGCACTGCTGCTGGTGCTCCGGCTGCGCAGGGCGACGAAGCAGCGTCCGCCGGCCGCCCACTGACCCTCCACGTCGAGCCGCAGCGCGCGGGCGTACCGCACCAGGGCCGGGGTGCCGAGGCGGGCCCACGGGAACGGGACGCCGACGGTGCCCCGCCCGTCGGTGACATGGACCTGGACCCGCTCGTCCACGTCCGCGGGAACCGTCTCGGCGATCACCAGACCGCCCGGGGCGAGGAGCCGGGACACCCGGTCCAGCAGCGCGGGCGGGTCGCCGCCGATGCCGACGTTGCCGTCCATCAGCAGCGCGGTGCCCCAGCGCCGCTCCGCGGGCAGCGGCTGGAAGACCGACCGACGCAGGGCCCGGCCGCCCAGCCGTGAGGTGTGCGCGACCGCGGCCTCGCTGACGTCGATGCCGAGCGCGGTCCGGCCCCGGGCGGCGAGTTCCGCGACCAGCCGGCCCGGGCCGCAGCCCACGTCCAGCACGGCACCCTCGCAGCGGTCCAGGACGGTCAGATCCGCGTCGTCCGGGCGCGCACACCACCGCTCCACGTCCAGCGGGAGCAGCCAGCCGTCGGTGCGGCGCAGGAACAGCGGTCCGCGGCCGGTGCGCAGGGCGTGCACATAAGGATCGGCCGACCAGGGGAGCAGGGCGGGCTGTTCGGTGTCGTCGGGCTGGGCGATCTCGTACGGAGCGCTCATCGGCCGGTGGCCGCATGCAGTCGGGCCAGCTCCGTGGCGAACCGGCCGTGCGGCGCCAGCGCGGCCACCGCTTCGGCGTCGGCTGCCGTGTCGACGTCCCGCAGCGGGGGCAGATCCCGCACCCGGAGCCCGGCGGCGACGAGCCGGTCGCGCTGTACGGCGCCGGTGACCGGCGTCGACATCGGGACACCGCGCAGCAGCTCCGGGGCCGGCTCGGCGAGGCCGAGCGCCCAGAAGCCCCCGTCCTCGGCCGGACCGAAGTACGCGTCGCTGTCGGCGAAGTCCACGGTCAGCAGCTGCGGCGTCACCTGCGGCGTGTCCATCCCGATCAGCAGGGCGGGCCCGTCGCACCCGGCGAAGGCGTCCGCGAGCCGCTCGTCCAGCCCGCCCGCACACTGCGGTACGACGTCGAAGCCGGACGGCAGCCAGGCGCCGGGGGTCCCGTCGAGCACCAGGACCCGGCGCCGGGCCGGCGCGGAGGCCACCGCACGCAGGGTGTCCACCAGGGCCGCCTCGGCCAGCACGGCCGCCTGAGCGGGGGTGAACGGGGGCGTCAGCCGTGTCTTGACCCGTCCGGGCCGCGGCTCCTTGGCGATGACGAGCAGCGTGGTCAACGGGCGCTCCCTCCCTGCGCGGACGGGGTGGTGCGCCCCTGTGTGGCGGGGGGTTCGGCCAGGACGCGGCGCATGTCCCGTACCGCCTGCCAGGTGCCCCGCCAGGTGCCTGTGACCTTGGACTCCCCGGTGCGGGGCAGGTAGGGCACCTCGTGTTCGGCGATGCGCCAGCCGGCGTCGGCGGCGCGCACGACCATCTGGAGCGGATAGCCGCTGCGCCGGTCGGTGAGCCGGAGGCCGAGCAGCGCCTCGCGCCGGGCGGCGCGCAGCGGGCCCAGGTCGTGCAGCCGCAGACCCGTGCGGCGGCGCAGCATCAGCGCCAGCGCGATGTTTCCCGCCCGGGCGTGCACCGGCCAGGCGCCCCGGCCCTGTGGCCGGCGCCGGCCGAGCACCAGGTCGGCCGCACCGCCGTGCACCTCGCGCACGAACGGGGCGAGGAGCGAGGGATCGAGCGAGGCGTCGCAGTCGCAGAAGCACACGATGTCGGCACCGGCGGCGGTCAGTCCCGTGTGGCACGCCGCCCCGAATCCGCGCCGCGGTTCGTGGACGACGGTCGCGCCGAGCGCGCGGGCGAGGTCGGCCGAGCCGTCGGTGGAGCCGTTGTCCACGACGAGGGCGCGCCATCCGGCAGGGATGCGCTCCAGGACCCAGGGCAGTGCGTCGGCCTCGTTGAGGCAGGGGAGGACAACGTCGACGGTGGGTGAGGGGGGAGGGGTCGTCACGGCTTTCACCCTACGAAGAGAAAGGGGGCATATCGGACTTCGGCTCCTTACGAAACACGGACGTCGGGCCGCTGCCACGGGGCGGCCCGCTCATTGGCCACGCAGCCCGGACCGCGCGAACTCCCGCATCCCGTCCGCGAATCCGACCTCGGGCTTCCAGCCCAGTTCGGACCGCAGTCGCGAGGAGTCCGCGGTGATGTGGCGGACGTCCCCCAGCCGGTACTCCCCGGTCACCACGGGCTCGGGCCCGCCGTACGCCGCGGCCAGCGCCCGCGCCATTTCCCCGACCGTGTGCGGTTCTCCGCTTCCGGTGTTGTACGCCACGAGCGCGCCCGGCGGGCAAGCCGCCTCCAGCGCCGCCACGTTGGCCGCCGCCACGTCCCGGACGTGGACGAAGTCCCGCCGCTGGCGGCCGTCCTCGAACACGCGCGGGGCCTCGCCCCGGGCGAGCGCCGAGCGGAAGAAGGAGGCGACCCCGGCGTACGGCGTGTCGCGGGGCATCCGGGGCCCGTACACGTTGTGGTACCGCAGGGACACCGCCGACCCGCCCGTGACCCGGGCCCACGCCGCCGCCAGATGTTCCTGGGCGAGCTTCGTCGTCGCGTAGACATTGCGCGGATCGACCGGCGCGTCCTCGCCGACCAGCCCGGGCGACAACTCCGCGCCGCACGCCGGGCACCGGGGTTCGAAGCGTCCCGCCGTCAGATCGGCGACCGCCCGGGGCCCGGGCCGCACCACTCCGTGCCGGGCGCAGTCGTACCGTCCCTCGCCGTACACCACCATCGATCCCGCCAGGACGATCCGCGGGACGCCCGCGTCGGCCATGGCCGTCAGCAGTACGGCCGTACCGAGGTCGTTGCGCGAGACGTACTCCACGGCGTCGGCGAACCCGGACCCCAGCCCGACCATCGCGGCCTGATGGCACACGGCGTCGACACCGGACAGGGCGCGGCGTACCGCGTCGATGTCCCGCACGTCCGAACCGGGGTCGGCGCGCACGTCGTACACGACGGGTTCGTGCCCGCCCGCCGCCAGTGCCTCGACCACATGGGACCCGATGAACCCGGCACCGCCGGTGACCAGTACTCGCATGGCCACACGCTAGGTCGGCGAGCCGCCCGCGCCGCCGCTCCGCGCCCGGCACGTCACAGGTCCGTAAGACCGACCCCGGCACCGCACGCGTGAGGGGCCCGGCGCCACCATCGCGCCGGGCCCCTCACCGCGGGTTCGCCTCCGCGCTTACGCGCCGCTCTCCCGCAGCATGTCCTCACGCTCGACGATCTTCACGCGCTCCCGGCCCTGCGGCTCGCCCAGGGCCTTCTCCGCGGCGTCCAGCTTGTACCAGCCCTCCCACGTCGTGAAGCGGATGTTCCGCTCGGCGAGGAACGCGTCCACGGCCTCGGGCTCCGGCGCCGACGGGGTGTGCAGACGGCTGTTGGCGAAGTCGTCCAGGAGGTTGGACACTGTCTCGTTGGCGTCGCCCTTGGTGTGGCCGATGAGGCCGACCGGGCCGCGCCGGATCCAGCCGGTCACGTACACCGACTGCAGATGCGAGCGGCTCTCCTCGATGACCCGGCCGCCCTCGTCCGGGACCGTGCCCGAGTCGATGTCCCAGGGCAGCTTGGGCAGCTTGTCCGACAGGTAGCCGACCGCGCGGTAGACCGCGGTGACGTCCCAGTCGGTGAACTTGCCGGTGCCCTTGACGTTGCCGGTGCCGTCGAGCTCGGTGCGCTCCGTGCGCAGGCCGACGACCTTGCCGTCCTCGCCCAGGACCTCCGCCGGCGACTCGAAGAAGTGCAGGAACAGCTTGTGCGGCCGGTCGCCGACGTCGCGGATCGCCCAGTTCTCCAGGGTCTTGGCGACCATGTCGGCCTGCTTGTTGCCGCGCCGCGTCTCGATCGAGCCCTCGTCGTAGTCGATGTCCTCGGGATCGACGATGACCTCGATGTTGGGGGAGTGGTCCAGCTCGCGCAGCTCCATCGGGCTGAACTTCGCCTGCGCCGGGCCGCGGCGGCCGAAGACGTGGATCTCCTTGGCCCGGTTGGCCTTGAGGCCGTCGTAGACGTTCGCCGGTATCTCGGTGGGCAGCAGCTCGTCCGCGGTCTTGGCGAGGATGCGCGCGATGTCGAGGGCGACGTTGCCAACGCCCAGCACGGCGACCTTCTCCGCCTCCAGCGGCCAGGTGCGCGGCACGTCCGGGTGACCGTCGTACCAGGAGACGAAGTCCGCCGCGCCGTAGGAGCCGTCCAGCTCGATGCCCGGGATGGGCAGGGCCCGGTCGGCTGTGGCGCCGGTGGAGAAGATCACGGCGTCGTAGAACGAGCGCAAGTCGTCCAGGTTGATGTCGGTCGGGTAGTCGACGTTGCCGAAGAGACGGATCTGCGGCTTGTCGAGCACCTGGTGGAGGGCGGTGACGATGCCCTTGATTCTGGGGTGGTCGGGGGCGACGCCGTAACGGATCAGTCCGAACGGCGCGGGCATCCGCTCGAAGAGGTCGATGGACACACCGGGTTCGGCGGCCACGTCGGACTTGAGCAGTGCGTCGGCGGCGTAGATCCCGGCGGGGCCGGCTCCGACAATGGCTACCCGCAGAGGGCGGGGCATGATCAGGTTCCCTTCGAGCGGTGACGTGCGACTCGAGGGGAAGCCTAAGCTGAGGCAAGCCTAACCTGGTACGCGGGTCCGTTCTATGGGCTCATAAGTTGACCTTATGGGTCTCATAAGGCCTCCTCGGGGAGTGCCGAGGCGCCGCCGCACCACCGGTCCGCGCCGGCCCGCCGGAGTGTTTTGCTTCTGCCTGTGGTGGTGAAGGAGAGCCGCGGTGGCATGCCGCATCTTGATCTGTTGTCGACGTTCCTGGAGATCTACCGGGCGGGATCGCTGTCCGCGGCGGCTCAGCGGCTCGGAGTGACCCAGCCGGCCGTCACCGGTCAGCTCGCCCGGCTCGAGGAGCAGATCGGCGAGCCCCTGTTCGTCCGTACGCACAAGGGCGTCACCCCGACCCAGCGGGCAGCCGCGCTGGCGTCCCGCATCGGCGTGCACGTGGACGGGCTGCGCGAGGCCCTGCACCCGGCCGATGCCGAGCCGCCCCTGCGGGGCACCGTGCGGATCGGCGGAGCGGCCGAGGTGATGACGCTGCGTGTGCTGCCGGTGCTGGCCGGGCTGGCCCGCCGCGGCGTGACCGTCCACGTGACCCTCGGGCTGGCCGACGACCTGCTCTCCCAGCTGGTCAACGACCGGCTCGACCTGGTCGTCTCGGCGGTACGGCCCTCTCGTGCGGCGGTGCTCGCGGTGCCGCTCGTGGACGAGGAGTTCGTCCTGGTCGCACCGCCCGCGATGGCCCACACGATCGACGCCGGCCGCCTGAGAAGCGAGCCGGTGGCCGCACTGGCGCATCTGCCGTTGGTCGCGTACGCCGAGGAACTGCCCATCGTGCGCCGCTACTGGCGCAGCGAGTTCGGGCGGCGGCCGCCGAATCCCGTGGCCATGGTCGTCGCCGACCTCAGGGCCGTCCTCGCGGCAGTGGTCGCGGGTGCCGGAATCTCCGTGCTGCCGCGGTACATCGCCGCACCGGCCCTCGCTGCCGGGGAGGTCGTGCAGCTGCACCACCCGGAGGTGGCGCCGCTCAACACCCTGTACCTGGCGGTACGGCGGGGCGCTCCGGCGGGCCCCGCCGTCACCGTGCTGCGCGACCATCTCCAGCAGGCCGCGCGCCGGTGGAACACCCTGTGACCGCTACTCGGCCACGCCGCCCGGAGTGAGCACGACCTTGCCGACGACGGTGCCGGACTCGGCGTGCCGCAGCGCGGCGGCCGCCTGCCGGAGCGGGTAGACCCGGTCGATCCTGGCCTCGATCGCCCCGGCCCTGAGCAGGCCGAAGATCTGCGTGAGGTCTTCGCGCAGCTCCGCCCGGTACTGCCGCGGATGCCGCGCCTTGCCGGCCCACAGGTTGAAGAAGTGCGCGCTGCGGCCGTTGGGCAGGGCGTTCCACACCGCGAGCCGGGCGACGAGCTTCAGAACCGTGATCGTCCCGTTGCCGGTCTGGTCGCGGGTCGAGGCGCTGCCGTAGGAGACGAGGGTGCCGCCGGGGGCGAGCATCCGCCAGGAGTCCTCGATGCCCTTGCCGCCCACGTGGTCGAAGACGGCGGACACGCCGTCGGGCGCCAGCTCGCGGACGCGGGCGGGGACGTCGCCGCGGTAGTCCACGGGGAGGGCGCCCATGTCGGCGACGGCCTGCTGGTTACGGGCCGAGGCGGTGCCGATGACGGTGATGCCGCTGCTGCGGGCGAGCTGCACCAGCACACTGCCGACGCCACCGGTGGCCCCGTGCACCACGACGGTGTCGCCCGGGCGGACCTTCGCCGTGCGGTGAAGCATGCGCCAGGCCGTCGCGCCGTTGGTGACCAGTGTCTCGGCCTCCGCCGCGGTCACCCCGTCGGGCACCGGCACCAGATCCGCCGCGTCCAGCAGGACGTGGTCGGCCCATCCGCCGGTCTTGGTGAGAGCGGCGACCCGCTGCCCGACGGACAGCCCGGGCTGGTCGGGCACCGGTGGGCCCAGCTGCTCGACGACGCCTACCAGGTCGTAGCCGGGTACGAAGGGGAACTTCGGCATGTCGTAGTACTTGCCGCGCCGCATCTGCTGCTCGGCGAAGGTCACGCCGCTGGCCTCCATCCGGACCACGGCCTGTCCGGGGCCGGGCTGGGGCAGCTCTCGCACCCGGAGTTCGAGGCTCTCGGGCTCTCCGACGGCGGGCAGGACGACTTCGGTGGCTTGCATGGCTGGCTCCTTCTGTGGATGTGTGGTCAACCACTCACTAGTGAGGCCTTGGAAAGGGCGGCTGTCGGTCCACAGGACCGGACGGCCGCCCGGGTGGGGTCGGTCAGTAGTGCGTGATGCCCGCCGCCAGGGTGCGGGTCCAGGGCGCGTCGACGGACTCGGCGTCGATGGAGACGATCAGGTGGCAGAGCATGCCGGTGGCGAAGAACTGCTGGATCTGCTCCTCGCTGCCGCCGGACGCACCGCGCACGTATTCGACCGCGCGGGCGTACCCCGCCCTGACCGCCTCCCTGACGGCGGGCTCGGAGATGGCCGCCGCCTGGGCGTGCAGCTGTACCAGCAGCAGGTCGTTGTCGCTGATGAGGCGGGCGTAGGCGTCGCCCATCGACTCGAGCACGGCCTCGGGGGCGCTGCTGCGGGCCTCGGCCGCTCCGCCTTCGAGGGCCGCGCGCACCTGGGTGAAGCAGTGCTCGACGACCGCGGTGAACAACGCCTCCTTGTTCGGGAAGAGCCGGTAGACGTAGGCCTGCGAGATGCCGGCCGCCTTGGCCACTTCCGTGGTGGTGGTGCCGAAGTAGCCGCGGGCCGCGAACGCGCCGATGGCGGTACGCAGGACCGTCTCGCGGCGTTCCTCGGCGGTGGAGAGCCGGCGCTGTTCCGTCTTCATGTGAGTACTTAACCACTCACACTTTGGGGGTGTCAACGGTCCCTTAGTCACCCGTCTCCCTCGGGGCAAGACGAGAGCCATAAGTTTTCTAATGGCTCTCGCGTGCAGCTGGAAGTTCTCTGATGGAACATGGTCCACATGTCGAAGATTCTGATGGTCATTTCGAGCGCGAACAGCATGCAGTTGGCCGACGGCTCCACCCACCCCACCGGTTACTGGGCGGAGGAGGTCGCCGCGTCCCACGAGGTGCTCACCGCCGCCGGTGCCGAGGTGGCGATCGCCACGCCGGGCGGTGTCCGGCCGACGGTCGACGCCCTCAGCCTGGACGAGCGCGGCGGTGTGGCGGAGGCCGACGCGCAGCGGTTCCGTGCCTACCTCGACGGCATCGCCGACCAGCTGTCCGCGCCGCTCTCCCTCGCCGAGGTACGGGCCGGCGACTACGACGCGATCTACATCCCCGGCGGCCACGCCCCGATGGCCGACCTTGCCACGGACGCCGACCTCGGCCGGCTGCTCGACGAGGCCGACGCCTCGGGCCGAACGGTGGCGGCCCTGTGCCACGGCGTGGCCGCGCTGCTCAGCGCCGGCCGGCCGGACGGCGGCTTCACCTTCGCCGGCCGCACCCTGACCTCCTTCACCGACGAGGAGGAGCGCCAGGGCGGTCTGGGCGACAACACGCCCTACTACGTGGAGAGCAGGCTGCGTGAGCGCGGTGCCGTGGTCGAGGCCGGCCCCGCATGGAGCAACACGGTGGTGCAGGACGGCAACCTGATCACCGGTCAGAACCCCCAGTCCAGCAAGGCCACGGCCGAGGCCGTGCTGAAGAACCTCGCCGACTGACCGCCGGGCCGCGCCCGCTCGGGCGCGGTTCAGCCCTGCACCGGCGTTCGGGCCGACAGCCCTCGGTTCAGGCACTGGGCCAGACGGGCCGCGATACTTCCGTCCGGATCCAGGCGGGGGTTGAAGATCGTGACATCGATTCCGGTGGCCCGTTCGTCGGCCAGGGCCGTGTGCAGTACTTCCTCCAGCTCCGCCCAGCTCAGCCCGCCGGGCAGCCGGTAGTCGACGGCAGGCATGACCGCGTCGTCCAGGACGTCGACGTCGAGGTGGATCCAGTAGCCGGGGCCCGGAACGCCGGTGAGCCGGTCGACGGCCTCGCGAGCGGCCGTGGCAGCGCCCGCCGCACGCACGCCGTCGAAGTCGATCGCGTACAGCGAGGGCGGCAGTGGCTGCATCCCGAACACGGCGGCCTCGGCGGCATCACGGAACCCGAAGACGACGACGTCCTCGTCCCGCACCAGCGGTCCTCGGCCCTCGAGGTCGGCGAGCGGCCGTGGCCCGCGGCCCGTGGCCAGGGCGAGGTCCATCGAGGCCGCCTCGCCCACCGGTTCCGCTTCCGGCTGGTAGAAGTCGCTGTGGCCGTCGAGGAACAGCAGCCCGTGGCGTCCGCGCCGCTTGAGGGCGAGGAGCGCACCGAGCAGGATGCTGCAGTCGCCGCCGAGGACGACGGGGAAGCGACCGGTGTCGAGAACGCCGGCGACCGCGTCGGCGAGCCGGACGGAGTACTCCGCGATTCCGGCACTGTTCAGGACCCCCGTGTCGGGATCCCGCCCGGGGGCGTAGGCCGGCGGTTCGATCCGGCCGGCCCGCACCGCCCCGGGCCGGTCCAGCAGACCGGCATCGAGCAGTGCCGCCGGCAGCTCCTGCACGCCGGTGGGTCGCAGTCCCAGCACGGACGGCGCCTCGATGATTGCCAGTTCCTGCACGTCACAGCCCCTTCGCCGATGGGCGGCGGCTCCACAGTCCATCGTCCCGCAGAACGCGGCCCAGGCCCAGCCGACCCGGGTCAGCCGGCCGCCCCGTCCCGTCGGCAGTACAGGAACAACTGGGGCTCCGGTACGGCATCGGGGTGAGCGGGAGTGAACAGCGCCTCGTCCTGCCGGAGCACCCTCAGGCCCGCCGCGCTCACCATCGCGGTGAAGTCCTCCGCGGCGAAGCTGGTCACCCGTACCGGCTGCCCCATGAAAACCGCCTCGACGTCCTCCACATCGAGCGGCACCGTGGCGAGGACCATGTGACCGCCGGGCCGCAGCGCCCGCGCCAGCCGGCGGACGAGGGCGGACTGCTCGTCGCGGGACATCTGCAGCAGTGCGAAGTACACGCAGATCGCGTCGAACGAGCCGTCCGCAAGCCGCTCCTCGCGGATGTCGGCGCACCGGAAGGAGGCGCCGGGCACCTGCCGGGCCGCGAGGCCGACCATCACGGGGGAGCAGTCGATCCCGAGCACGTCATGACCCGCCCCGGCGAGTGTCTGCGCAGTGGGCCGCCCCGTCCCGCTGCCGACGTCCAGCACCCGGCTCCCCGGCTCCAGCCGCCCGAGCAGCCACGCCAGCGACGCCCGGTGCGGCTCGGACCCCGCGAACGCCTGCTCGTACGCCGCCCCGATCGCGTCGAACACGGCTGCCGCGCGCGGCCGGTGGTCCCCGTCGGTCACGATGCTTCCCTTCGTCACGGGTGTGGCCGGTGCCGCGCATCGTTCCACCCATGACCTGTGGTGACAACGGGGGTTACGGCCGTCCCGGCGCCGTGCGCGGCTTGCGGCCGTACCCGGGGTCACGGCAGGGTTCGGTGGCGTGACCACCTTGCTGATCGTGCATCACACGCCGTCGCCCAACTGCCAGGCGATGCTCGAGGCCGTCATCTCCGGTGCGACGACCCCGGAGATCGAGAACGTCCGGGTCGAGCGACGGGCGGCACTGTCCGCCACGGCGTCCGACGTGCTGTCCGCCGACGGGTATCTGCTGGGTACACCGGCGAACCTCGGCTACATGTCCGGCGCCCTCAAACACTTCTTCGACCAGGTCTACTACCCCTGCCTCGACGAGACACGGGGAAGGCCCTTCGGCTACTACGTGCACGGCGGCAGCGATGTCACCGGAGCGGTGCGCGGCATCGAGTCGATCACGACCGGCCTGGGCTGGCGGCGTACCGCCGACGCGGTGACCGTGACGGGAGAGCCGGACCGGGCCGGCATCCAGGCGTGCTGGGAACTGGGGGCGACGGTGGCCGCCGGACTCATGGAGCCGTGACGATCGGCCACCCGTCCGCCTCCTCGGTCATTCCGTGCCCCGACTCGCCTCGGCCACCGGTCGTGGCGCCGGGTACCGGTCCGCCACCTGCACCATCAACAGCAGGAGCAGCGCGGCGAGCGAGGCCAGCGACGCGCACGCCGCGGTGAGGCCGGCGCTCCAGGGCGGAGCCAGTGTGATGTGCAGGGCCCGGGACAGCCCGGCCGAGTGGATCCTGCCCTCGAGCAGCCCGGCCGCCGCCAGCGTCGCAGGCAGGGCCACACCCGCCATCAGCATCGGCACCGTGGCCCGAAGAGCCAGCAGGACGGCCAGCACCACGCACGCGCCGGACGCCCCGAGTGTGGCGACGTAGATGCTGGAGGTCGTGCCCTGACGGTGCAGCGGGAAGCACGCGGCGCCGCACACGACGAGGGCTGCAGCGGCCAGCCAACTCGGCCAGAAGACAGGTCTCTTGGGCGGGGCAGGGGGACGGTGGCGCCGGATTCGGACGGTTCGCCTTCCGCGAAGCCCGAGGGTGAGTCTGCTGTCCGCCGCCGGGAACACGTTGGGGGCGGGCGCGAGGGCGGCGCTCGCCATCGCCTCCTGTGCGGCGGACCCGGATATCTGCTCCGGCTGAACCCCGTACGGTTCCCGCACCTGTTGCCGGGCCAGCCGCCCGATGAGCTCCACGAGTTCCTCGACCGGCCGGCCCGTGGCGGCCGCCCGCACCGCTGCCTGTCCGCAGTGCGGCCCCAACGGCGTCTGGTGCAGCAACGCCATCAGACGTGTGACGTCCTCAACGCACCGGCCCTCGACCGCCGCGCGGATGGTTTCGTCCGCGCTGTCGGCCTCACGTGGCGGCCGGGTCAGTTCGGCGACCAGCCGGGCGACGTCGTCCACCGAGCGGGTCACCGCGACGGCCCTCAGGACGGCGACGACCGTCTGTGCGTACTCGGGTGACTCCTCCATCAGCGTGACGAGCCGGACGACTTCCTCCAGCGGCCGAGCGCTGACGGCGGCATGGACGAGGTCGAGGACCGGATCGCCGTACGAGCCTCCGCCCGCAGCGCCCTCCTCGGCCCGGGGTGCCGTGGGGAGTTGGGGAGTGCTGTCGTCGGAGTGTCCCGTGGGACAGGCGGACCCGGTGTTCTCCTCGGGTCCTGGGCCGATCGCCGGGGCCGGGCCGACGGCCGAGGCCAGGTCGATCGCCGGGGTGGTCCCGGACAGCGGTTCCGCCGAGGGGATGGCCTGGGTGAAGGCTATGGCGGGCTGATTCGACTGGGATGGTGAAGAGCGGGTGGTCATCCTGGGCTCCATGGGAGAGGTGCGGCCGCTCCTGCGCTGCCGAAGCGCGACGCGCGTTGTACCGTCCCATTCCTATGGCCCCGTCGGCCGCCTCGCCACCTGGGTGCAGCGACCGTGTGATGTCCCGGTGGGGGAGTTCGGTTGTCCTGCATGCCGGACCGGATCTGTGGCCGAGGCCACGCCGCAGATGAGATCCGGGCCATGTGGTGCCGGCCCGGCCGCGGGCTACCGTTTGCACACCCCCTGCTTCCCGCAAACACCTCGGACGGCCCGGCAGTGCTCGTAGACCTCTCCCCGCTCATCGCGGCGACCACCCAGTGGCTGACGCGCGCCTACCCGGCGTCCGGCGGTGCCCTCGCCTCCGCCCTGTGCGAGGTGCAGGCACGGCAGGCCGTGACGGTCGCGGCGCGGCTGCGGTATCCGACGCAGATGGACGCCGCGCTGGTCGGGATGGCCGGGCCCGGAGGCTCGGCGCGACTCGACTGGATCACCGGCGCGGACTCGGACGGGGGACAGGACCCGGAGGGTGAGGCCTGGCGGACCTGGGTGGACGAGGTCGTGGCGAGCTGGGCGGCCTGCCTGCTCACGGACGCCGAGCTGGCCGGCCTTGCGGTGACCGCGCTCGCCGACGGCGGACACACCGGGGGCACACCGGTCGAGTTCCGGCGCCTGATCGCGCCCGACGAGCAGGACCGGCAGGCCGCTGCCCTGCTCCGACACCCCGACCTGCTCGCACCCGTGGCCGAGCTCCACCAGACCCTCCTTCTGGACCGCCTGGGGCCGGGACAGGCACTCACCGCCTGAGGCCGACGTGGCGGTGATGCCGGGGATGGGCGTCTGGGGCCGGCCCTGAGAAGACGCAGGCGCTCTGCGCTGAGGCTGACCTGGCCGGTCCGCCGTACAGGGGAAGGCCGCGCCAGGCGCTCGGCGTCCGGCCCGGCCGTGCGGTGACACAGGCGCTCAGCCCGGGAGGCCGCCCCCGGCCGGTACGCCTGCGGGACCGCCGGGGCAGGCGCTCGGCGGCCGAGGCCCACCCCGTGTGACGACGCGTGTGAGGCGACCCGCGTCGTCAGTCCGGCTTGCCGCGTCCCGTCAGTGTGTCGCGCAGCCGGTCGACCAGTCCGGTACCCGGCGCCAGCAGCTTGTTCAGCGGAGGCGTGTCCGGGGCCGACGGATGCGGACGGGTCGGCGCCAGCATCTTCGCCTGGCGGACCTTGTCGCCCAGGTCGTCGAGTGCCTGCGGCGGACACGCGGCGCGCAGCTTGGGGAACAGGTTCTGTTCCTCGTCCGCCACGTGCGCGCGGATCTCACTCATCAGCAGGCCGATGAGGCGGTTGAACTCCGGATCGTCCGCCTCGCAGCTCTCCAGGTCCTTCATCAGCTGTTCGGCCCTGGAGTGGTCCTCGATCTCCTTGTCGGCCAGGGCGTTCCCGTCCGGTACGTGTTCCCGGACCGCGGGGTAGAGATACGCCTCCTCGGCCACCGAGTGCCGTACCAGCTCCATCGTGACCTGGTCGGCGTGGAGCTTGCGGTCCTTGTCACCGGGCGGCAGCCCCTCGATCCGGCCGAAGAGCTCCTCCACCTCCCGGTGATCGGTCACCAGCTCGTCGATGACGTTTCCCTCATGTGGCATGTCCATCGCCTCCAGCGTGGCTTCGGCGGTTCCGGATGACTCCCGCCACGCCTCCGAGTGCCCTGCACCCCAGGGGACCAACCTGCTCGGGTCCGGCGCCTCACGCCCGCCAGCTGTACCGCCGCTCCGGCCGCCCTGCCACCCCGTACCGCAGCGACACCTCGGCGTTGCCGGTCGTGTGGAAGTACTCCAGATAACGGCGTGCGCTCACCCGGGAGACGCCGGTCAGGGAGGCGCACTCGGTGGCCGAGAGCGTGCCGTCGGCGGAGCGCAGGGCGCGTTCGACCAGGTCGGCGGTCTCGACGCTCATCCCCTTGGGCAGCGCACCGCCGGCCGGCGCCGGTGCGCTCGCCCCGGCCAGGACCCGGTCCACATCGGCCTGACCGCGTACGACGGTGGCCAGCAGGCGCCCGCGCTGGGCGACGTAGCGCTCCAGGCGGGCCCGCAGGTCCTCGAACTCGAAGGGCTTGAGGAGGTAGTCGACCACGCCGTGCCGTACGGCGCCGCGCACCGTGTCCGCCTCCCGCGCGGCGCTGATGATCATGACGTCGCAGTCGTGGCCGGCGGTGCGCAGCCGTGGGATGACGTCCAGGCCGAAGACGTCCGGCAGGTACAGGTCGAGCAGCACGAGGTCGGGGCGCAGTTCGTCGACGGCGTCGATGGCCTGCTCGCCGTTGCTGGCGACGCCGACGACCCGGAACTGCGGGACCCGTTCGACGAAGGTGCGATGGACCCGGGCCACCATGAAGTCGTCGTCGACGACGAGGACGTCGATCGCGTCCCCCGTACCGGACGGTTCCGTCGTGCTGGTCATCGGCCCGCTCCTTCCGCCACCGCGTCGGTGAGGTGGCTGACGGTCATGCGTGCGGTGAACAGGGCACCGTCGGGGGTGTTGGTCACCGAGATCTCGCCGCCGTGCCGCTCGCAGACCAGCCGGGTCAGCGCCAGGCCGATGCCGCGTTCGCCCTTCTGGGCGGCCTTGGTGGTGAAACCGTGCGAGAACACCTCCCGTGCGAGGTCGGGCGCAACACCGGGTCCGGAGTCCCGTACCGCGATCTCGACGGTGGAGGCGTCCTGCCGCAGTTCGACCTCGACCCAGGCCCCCCGGTCACCGCCGTCGCCCGCCGCGGCCGCGTCCACGGCGTTGTCGACGAGATTGCCGACCACCGTGGCCACATCGGCGGCGTCCTCCGGGGCGAGCCGGCCGAGTGCTGTGTCGTCCGAGATCCGCAGGCGGACCTTGCGTTCGGCGGCCTGCGAGGACTTGGCCATGAGCAGGGCGGCCACGGCCGTGTCGCGTACGCGGCGGCTGAGCGTGACGTCCAGCGACTGGCGGCGCTGGTGCAGCGCGCGGATGTAGCGCACCACCTCGTCCTGTTCCCCGATCTGGATCAGCCCGGAGATGGTGTGCAGCTGGTTGGCGAACTCGTGCGCCTGCGCGCGCAGCAACTCCGAGGAACTGCGGAAGGAGCCGATCTCCCGCTCCAGCCGGGCCAGTTCGGTGCGGTCCCGCAGCGTGGTGACCGAGCCGAGGAGCCGGCCGTCCTTGGTCACCGTCATCCGGTTCATCACCAGGACCCGGTCGTGCCGGATGACGACCTCGTCGCGCTTGTCGGCCGGGCCCTCCCGGTCTCCGGCCAGCACGTCCCGCAGCCGCCCCTCGATGCCCAGGTCGGCCAGGCTCCGGCCCACGCAGTCCTCGGGCAGGCCGAGCAGGCGCCGGCCCATCTCGTTCACCAGGGTGAGCCGGTGCTGCGGGTCCAGGGCGACGACGCCCTCGGCGATCCCGTACAGCATCGCCTCACGATGCTCGGCCAGCCCGGTGATCTCGCGCGGCTCCAGGCCGAGGGTCTGCCGTTTGACCCGCCGGGCCAGCAACAGGGACCCGGCCAGACCGAGACCGCTGGCGACGCCCAGGTAGGCGAGCAGATAGGAGGAGGCACCGCTGAGCCGCTGCCACACCGTCGGAGAGGCCTCGCCGATCATCACCGTGCCCAGCTGCCGCCCGAGGTTCTCCCGCGCGGCCCCGAGCACGGGCACCTGCGCCACGAGTTCCCGTACGCCGTCCACCTCCAGCTCCCCCGACCAGCCGCGCCCCGCGATGGCGCCCTCGCCCAGCGGCAGCGCGTCGCCGATCACGGTGGGATTCGTGGAGCTGACGATCCGGCCGTCCGCGTCGGCCACCGTCACCGAGGTCACCCCGGACTGGGACTGCGTGGAGTTGACCAGTGGCGCCAGGGCCTCCCGCGGCAGCGGCGCCACGAGCTGGCTGCGCACCAGGGGATTGGCGGCCACCTGCTCGGCCAGCGCGCTCACCCGGCGGCCCTCGACCCGGTTGAAGGTCGCCTCCGACTGGGCGAGCGAGACCGCGGCGACCGCCAGCAGCACCACCACGACGATGGCGAGCTGAAGCACCAGCATCTCGCCTGCAAGGGTCTGGCGACGGAAGGTGGCGACCACGACGACTCGATCTCTGACAGCGGAGGGCTCACGGACGGGGCTGCCTCATCATGGCGTCCACCTGCGCCGGAGAAAAGAGATCGGTCGGCAGCCCGCGCGCTGACACAAAGACCAAAACCTCCGTTGGTTCCGGAAGCGAGACAGGCAGTCGACACGCAGGCACCATGTGGCCCACATCACCCTCCCCCACAGGGCCTTCCCGAACCGCATCCACGAACCGACAGGTGGTGGCACCAGTGCGCCTGCGCACCCCCCTCGCCCTGCTCGGGGCCGCCGTACTCCTGCTCCTGGGGCCGCCCCTGCTGAGCACCGGCAGCGGCGCCGAGACCGGCACACAGATCCCGGGACTGCGCTTCATGGTCCCCAACACCCCCGGCGGCGGCTACGACATCACGGCCCGCACGGCCGCGAAGAACGCCGAGGACGCCGGTCTCACACCCAACGTCGAGGTGTTCAACCTGCCCGGCGCCGGCGGCACCGTCGGCCTGACCCGCCTGGTGAGCGAGCACGGCAACGGCAAGCTCGCGATGTCGATGGGGCTCGGCGTCGTCGGCGCCGTCCGCTCCAACCACGCGCCCAAGACCCTCGCCGACACCACCCCGATCGCCCGGCTCACCGAGGAGCAGGACGTCGTCGTGGTCGCCAAGGACTCCCCGTACAAGACGATCGACGACCTCGTCGACGCCTGGAAGGCCGACCCCGGCAAGCTCCCCGTCGGTGGCGGATCCTCGCCGGGCGGGCCCGACCATCTCGCGCCGATGCTGATGGCGCGGGCCGCCGGCATCGCCCCGAAGGAGGTCAACTACATCCCCTTCGACGGCGGCGGTGAACTGCTCGCCTCGATCCTCGGCAACAAGGTCGCCTTCGGTGTCTCCGGCGTCGGCGAGTACCTCGACCAGATCAGGGCGGGGGAGCTGCGGCTGCTCGCGGTCACCGGCCCCGAGCGCGTCGACGGCCTCGACGCGCCCACACTCCAGGAGGCGGGCTACGACGTGAACTTCACCAACTGGCGCGGCATCGTCGCGCCGCCCGGTCTCTCCGACGCCGAGCGCGACAAGCTCGTCCGACTGATCGAGGAACTCCACGACTCACCCGAGTGGCGGAAGTCCCTGAAGCAGAACGGCTGGGACGACGCATTCCTGCTCGGCGAGGAGTTCGGCGACTTCCTCGCGGAGCAGGACCAGCGTGTTCGTTCGGTACTGAAGGAGCTGGGGCTTTGACTCCTCCCCCATGCCACCACGGGGGATTCCTGGCTCACGCTGCTCAATCGCTCAGCGAGCGGCCGAGTCTTACGCGATCAACACCAGCCGGGTTGAGACCAGCCCGGATTGTGACTTCAGACTTTGGGACTTGATATGCGCGCTTGGTTCTCGCTACGCACTCGGCGACTTTATCACCGGTCACGTGGGCGCGGGCCCACTTCCGAACTCGGCGTCAGCGTTGCGCTGCTGACGCTCGGCGTGCTCGTCCTGACCGACGCCCTCACCATGGACGTCGACATCGCCCAGCGCGGACCCGTCGGACCGAAGACCGTACCGATCGTCGTGGGCGCCGGACTGCTGCTCATCGCCGCCCTGCTCGCCGTGGACGTCCTGCGCGGCGGCCGCGGCCAGGCCGAGACCGGCGAGGACATCGACCTGTCCGAACCCGCCGACTGGCGCACCGTGCTGCTGCTCGCCGGAGTCTTCCTGGGCGCCGCCGTCCTGATCGAACCCCTCGGCTTCCCCATCGCGGGCGCCCTCCTCTTCTGGGGAGCCGCCTTCGCGCTCGGCAGCCGCCACACCGACCGTGACCCGCTCATCGCGGCCGGCCTCTCCCTCGTCACCTACGTCCTGTTCAACAACCTGCTCGGAGTGCCGCTGCCCGGCGGCCCCCTGATGGGAGTGCTCTGAGATGAACGCCCTCAACTCCCTGCTGGACGGCTTCGGTACGGCACTGACCCCGCTCAACCTCCTCTGGGCCGCCCTCGGCGTGCTCCTCGGCACCGCGATCGGCGTACTGCCCGGCATCGGCCCGGCCATGGCGGTGGCGCTGCTGCTGCCGGTGACGTACGGGCTGGACCCCATCGGTGCCTTCATCATGTTCGCGGGCATCTACTACGGCGCCATGTTCGGCGGTTCGACGACGTCGATCCTGCTCAACACCCCCGGAGAGAGCGCCGCCGTGGTCGCCGCCATGGAAGGCAACCCGATGGCCAAGGCAGGGCGCGGCGCACAGGCGCTGGCGGCCGCCGCCATCGGCCACTTCGCCGGCGGCATGGTCGGCACCATCCTGCTGGTAGCGCTCGCCCCCACGGTCGCCGAACTCGCCGTCGACATCGGCGCCCCCGACTACTTCGCCATCATGGTCCTCGCCTTCATCGCGGTGACCTCCGTGCTCGGCTCGTCCCGCATCCGCGGGCTCGCCTCTCTGCTGATCGGCCTCACCCTCGGCCTGGTCGGTCTGGACCAGATGACCGGGCAGCAGCGGCTCACTTTCGGATCGCTCCAACTCGCCGACGGCATCGACGTCGTGATCGTCGCGGTCGGCCTGTTCGCCATCGGTGAGGCCCTGTGGGTCGCCGCCCACCTGCGGCGCAGGCCCGGTGAGGCGATCCCGGTCGGCCGCCCCTGGCTGGGACGGGGCGATGTGCAGCGGACCTGGAAGTCCTGGCTGCGCGGTCCGTTCATCGGCTTCCCCTTCGGGGCCGTCCCGGCGGGCGGCGCGGAGATTCCCACTTTCCTGTCGTACGTCACGGAGAAGCGCCTGTCGAAGCACAAGGACGAGTGGGGCAAGGGCGCGATCGAGGGCGTCGCCGGACCGGAGTCCGCCGCATCGGCCTCGGCGGCGGGCACGCTGGTGTCGATGCTGACGCTGGGCCTGCCCACCACCGCGGTCGCGGCGGTCATGCTCGCCGCGTTCCAGCAGTACGGCATCCAGCCCGGACCGCTGCTGTTCGAACGCGAACCCGAGCTGGTGTGGGGCCTGATCGCCTCCCTGTTCGTCGGCATGGTGCTGCTGCTCGCCCTGAACCTGCCGCTCGCGCCGGTCTGGGCGAAACTGCTGCGCATTCCGCGGCCGTACCTCTACGCGGGGATCCTGTTCTTCGCCGCGGTCGGCGCCTACGCGGTGGGCGGCGAGGTCGTCGACCTGGTGATCCTGCTGGTCATCGGCCTGATCGGGTTCGGTATGCGCCGCTACGGCCTTCCCGTGCTGCCCGCCGTCATCGGGGTCATCCTCGGCCCGAACGCCGAGCAGCAGCTCCGCCGCGCCCTGCAGATCAGCGACGGCAACGTGTCCGGCCTGGTCGACACGCCGTTCGCGGTGACGGTGTACGCGGTGGTCGTCGTACTGCTGGCCTGGCCGCTGCTGAAGCGCTTCGTGCGCCGTCCGGGCACGTCCTGAGGCACGCTGGGGGCCGCGCGGATGCGCCGCGCGGCCCCGGGCTCCGCCGAAAGGCACGGCCGGTCATGTGTCGTCCGCCCGGCGCCGGTCCGCCTCGTCCCAGGCGCGGGTGTCGCGTGGCTCGATGTAGGGCTCGGCGTCGGGCGGGTGCCCGCCGACGATGGCCCGCTGGCGTGCGATCTCGGCATCGAACTCCAGGCCCAGCAGGATCGCCAGATTGGAGATCCACAGCCAGATCAGGAAGACGATGACGCCGGCCATGGTCCCGTACGTCTTGTTGTACGAGCCGAAGTTGGCGACGTAGAACGCGAAGCCGGCGGAGGCGATCAGCCAGATCACGAGGGCGAGGAAGCTGCCCGGGGTGATCCACCGCCAGCCCTTGATCCTGGCGTTGGGGCTCGCCCGGTACAGGATCGCGATCATGAACGTGACCAGGAGGACCAGCACGGGCCACTTGGCGATCGACCACACCGTCAAGGCGGTGTCCCCGATGCCGATGATGTCGCCGGCCCGGCGGGCCAGGCCGCCGGTGAAGACCACGATCAGCGAGCTGATCATGGCCAGCACCATCAGGACGACGGTCAGTGTCACGCGGATGGGCAGGACCTTCCATGCCGGACGTCCCTCGGGAATGTCGTAGACGGCGTTCGCGGCGCGCATGAAAGCCGCCACATAGCCCGACGCGGACCACACCGCCAGCACCAGGCCGACGACGGCCACGATGGTGCCGGTGCCGGCGGTGTTCTGCAGTTGTTCCACGGCCCGGACGATGATGTCCCGGGCCGGCCCCGGCGCCAGCTGCCGGACGTTGTCCAGCACCTTGTCCGTGACCGACGGACCGGCGATGCCCAGCAGTGACACCAGCACCAGCAGCGCCGGGAACAGCGACAGCACGCCGTAGTAGGTCAGGGCCGCCGAGCGGTCGGTCAGCTCGTCGTCCTTGAACTCCCGCAGGCTGCCCTTCAGCACCGCACCCCACGACCGCTTCGGCAGGTGCGTCGGCGCATCCGGTGCCGTCCGGTCCACCTCCGGCCCCGGTCCGGCCTCCTCCGGCGCCGGACTCCGGTCGCCGTGATTCTTTCGCCCAGGAAGATGGAGCTTCGTCATGCGGGCCGAGTAACCCTCGGTGCCGGATTTCAGTCGGCCGTCACATGGGCCGCGGACAGTGACGGCCGATGACGAGCCGTGGCGTCGGCGCGCCGGGCGGTGCCGTGGCTCTGGTCCGAACCACGACACCTCACGAAGCCGATTCCGCGGCGCCGGCTTCGTGTTCCCTCCGCGTACCCCCGATGAAAGGTCGCTGATCGGGCTGGGTCAGCTTTCCGGGACGGCCTTGGCGCGGATGGTCTGGGCCACGTCGCGGAGCTTGACGTTGTGCGTCTGGGAGATGCGGCGCAGCACGTCGAAGGCCTCTTCCTCGCTGAGGTGATGGCGCTCCCGCAGGATGCCCATCGCCTCGCCGATCGCATGACGGGTGTCCAGGGCGTGCTCCAGCTGGTCCACCGTGCGGGCACTGGCCAGGGCGACGGCGGCATGGGAGGCGAGCAGCCAGCCGGCCGTCTCGCTCTCCGGACCGAAGGCTCCCGGGCGGGAGGAGTAGAAGTTCAGGGCGCCGAAGTCCTCCTCCTGCGTGTAGAGCAGGAAGCCGAGCATGCTGCCCACGCCCAGCTCCTGGGCGGCCGGTGCGAAACGCGGCCAGTGCGGCTGCGGTTTCGTCATGTCGGTGATGCGGAACAACCGCTCGCCGTCGGTACGCCGGGCGGCGTCGAAACAGGGGCCCTCACCCAGTTCGCCCTGCAGCCGGTCGGACTCCTTCCCCATGTCCCCGTACGAGGAGAGGGTCACCGCGCGCCCCTTGCGCAGGGTGAGGACACCCGCCGCCTCGCACCCCTCGATCAGCTCGACGGCACTCGAGGCGATCTCGTCCAGCGTGTCCTGCGTGGAGTTCTGAGCCAGCAGGTGCCGGGCGAGCCCCGCCATCTGTTCGGCGAACTCACGCCACTCCATCGCCCACCGTCCGCTCCTCGTACCTTCGCTGCGGAAGGAGGCCGAAGGTCGATCGTCCGGACCGGCCGCCGGAACCCGACTGCTCACGCCGACCAGAGCGCCGACCCGGCCGCCCTCAGCCTACCGCTCGGCCGCGGCCCTGGAATCCGTGCACGACTCTGGGAACCTTTGCGCCGTCTCGTTACCCTCCGCCCATGATTTCCACGGTTGTGTGGGGTACGGGGAATGTCGGCCGTGCGGCCATCCGCGCGGTCGACGCGCATCCGGCGCTGGATCTTGCGGCCGTGCTGGTGGCCGACCCCGCCAAGGTCGGCCGGGACGCGGGCGATCTGGGCGGGCTGGGCCGCTGCCTGGGGGTGCCGGCGACCGATGACGTGACCTCGGTTCTCGCGGCCCGGCCACGCGCCGTGGTGTACGCGGCGTCGGGTGACCTACGGCCGGACGGGGCGCTGGCGGACATCGGTCGAGCCGTTCGGGCCGGGGCGGTGGTCGTCACCGCGTCGGTGTACGGGATGTACGACGTGCGGGGCGCCCCGCCCGAGATCAGGGACCCACTGCTGGAGGCCGTCTCGGCCGGCGGCGGGTCGCTGTTCGTGTCCGGGGTGGACCCCGGCTGGGCGAACGACACGTTGCCCCTGCTGATCAGCGGACTCGGCTCGCGCATCGACGCGGTCCGCTGCCAGGAGATCTTCGACTACTCCACTTACGAACAAGAGGAATCCGTGCGGAACTTGGTGGGCATGGGCCGCCCGATGGACTACCAGCCGCTCATGCTCGCCGAGAGCGTGCCGACGATGGTGTGGGGCGGGCAGATCCGCATGATGGCCAGGGCGCTCGGCGTCGAACTCGACGAGATGCGCGAGACGCTGGAGCGGCGGGCGCTCGAGACCACCGTCACCACCTCGACGATGGGGGAGTTCGAGGCCGGTACCCAGGGCGCGGTGCGCTTCGAGGTACAGGGCATCGTCGACGGCCGGCCCCGTCTCGTCATCGAACACGTCACACGTATCCACCCGTCCTGCGCCCCGGACTGGCCCGCACCCCCCGAGGGCGGTGCGGGAGCACACCGGGTGATCATCGAGGGCCGCCCCCGCATCGAGGTCACCGTCACGGCGACCGACGAGGGCGAGAACCGGTCGGCGGGCGGCAACGCCACCGCCGTCGGCCGGCTGGTGAACGCCATCGACTGGCTCACCGAGGCCAAGCCCGGCCTCTATGACGCGCTCGACGTCCCGCTGCGCCCGGCAGCCGGCCGACTGGGAAGGACCTGAGCGGTGACCCTGCGCATCGACATCCCCGACGGAGCTGACCCCATCCCGTACGTGTGGGGCGAGATGGTCCCCGAAATCGGCACGGCCGCATCGAACTTCTCGCTGGCCGTGTACGCCCACACGACCCTGGGCCTGAGCGAGTTCGAGGCTGCGCGGCTGCGTATCGCGCAGATCAACGGCTGCGCCTTCTGCCTGGACTGGCGCACCGAGCGGGACGGACGGAAGGTCGGCGAGGACTTCGCCGACGCCGTCGCCTCCTGGCGCACCACGGACGCCTTCGACGAACGGACCCGGCTGGCCGCCGAGTACGCCGAACGCTACGCCCTGGACCACCACCACCTCGACGAGGAGTTCTGGAGCCGGATGACGGCGCACTACAGCCAGGCCGAGATCGTGGAGTTGAGCATGAGCATCGGGTCGTGGCTGGCGTTCGGCCGACTCAACCACGTGCTCGGTCTCGACACGGTCTGCGTTCTGCCCCGGCCGTGAGGCGAGCCGAGGCCACGCGGGGACCTCGGCCCGCCGGAGGCCGGGACGATCACAGATCAGCGGCGATGATCTCTTCGATGTTCCGTTCGGCGAGCGCTGTGATGGTGACGAAGGGATTCACGCTCGTGTTGCCGGGGATCAGCGAACCGTCGATGACGTAGAGACCCGAATGGCCGTGCAGACGGCCGTAGTTGTCCGTCGCCTTGCTGAGCACCGCACCGCCCAGAGGGTGGTACGTGAGGTGGTCGCCCCAGATCTTGTACGCGCCGAAGAGATCGGTCCGGTAGATCGTCCCCTCTTTGGCGTTGATCCGGTCGAATATGGACTTGGCCATGTCGATGGACGGCTGTTTCCAGGCCGTCTGCCAGTTCAGTTCCGCTTTCCCGCTCGCCGCGTTCCAGGAGAACCGGGCGCGGTGCGGGTTCTTGGTGATCGACAGATAGAACGAGGCGTAGGTCTCGATTCCCGTGGGCAGCGGGGCGACTTCCGCGAATGCTCCGCCCGAGGCCCAGTTGTCGATTCCGGCGGTGGGAATGGCGGACTGCAGGGCGCCGGTCGGATCCCACATGTGGTTGGCGCGCCCGCACATGACGTTGCCGTTGTCGCCCCAGCCCTCGCCGACCTCGCCGTTCAGCCCGGGCAGCGCACCGGTTGCCTTCAGCCGGACCAGCAGTTTGCTGGTTCCCACGCTGCCGGCGGCGAAGAACACGCGGTCCGCGGTCACCGTCTTCGTCGCCGTGACGGCGCCGGCGGTGTCGAGTTGTTCGATGCCGACCAGGTAGCCGCCGGTGGCCGCGGGAGTGACCGTCGTGACGCGGTGGAGGGGCGAGACGGTGACCTTTCCCGTGGCTCTGGCCCGGGCGAGATAGGTCTTCTGCAGGGTTTTCTTCCCGTGGTTGTTGCCGTACAGGATCTCTCCGGCCAGCGCCGACCTGGGGACCGTACCGGCGGCCTCCTGTTTCATGTACTCCCAGTCGTACACGTCCGGCACGAAGAGGAACGGGAAACCGGAACGTTCGGCGTGCTTTCGGCCGACACGGGCGTACTGGTAGCACGCGGCGGTCTCGAACCACGCCGGGTCGATGGTGCTGACGCCGAGGCCGGTGTTGGCGCGCGGGTAGTACACGTCGTACATCTCGTCGGCGTCGACCGAGGGCAGGACGGCACCGAAGTTCTCCCGTTTCGGCGTGACGGCCATGCCGCCGTTGACCAGTGATCCGCCGCCTACACCGCGTCCCTGATAGACGATGATCCCGCCCATGTCCTCGGCGTCCAGGATTCCGGTGTAGCGGGGTACGTCCTTGTCGAGCGGATAGCCCAGGAAGTTGCTCAGGGGTTGTCTGGTGCGGGTGCGCAGCCAGAAGGACCGGTAGTCGGGGCTGGTCGTGTTGGCGAAGATCTTGCCGTCCGGGCCCGGGGTGTCCCAGGCCATTCCCATCTCGACGATGTGGACGTCGACGCCCGCCTGGGCGAGTCGCAGTGCGGCGACCGAGCCGCCGTATCCGCTGCCGATCACCAGGGCGGGAACGCGGGCATCCGGTTCGATGACGGCGCCGCTGCTTCGGGACGCCGCCGAGGCGGGAGTCGGAGTGTTGCTCCTCCCGATCGCAGCCGCACCAAGAATAGAACCGGTTCCAACGATGAATCGACGGCGGGAACTCCCTCTGTAATGGCCTCTGTTCTGGAGGTCAGCGCTCATGCAGCACTCCTCTGCTTCGAGTGGTCGAAGCGGGTTTTACTGCCACTTGCGCGATAAGTCACGACACACCCGGAGGTAACTTGCCCTCCTTCTCCACCCCTTGACGAAGGCTTGGTCCGTACCTATGGTCTCGGCCAGCGCGCGTGTTCAGTCCCCCACCTGTCGTTCACATAGAAGAACGGACTCACATGTCACACGCCCCCGTCCGACACCGCCTTCGGTCCCGTGCATCCCTCCTCACCCTGGGAGCCGCCACCGCCGCTCTCGTGGCGGGACTGTTCACCTGGCCCGGCGCACCCCACGCCGACGCCGCTCCGGCCACCTTCGTCCACCCCGGAGTGACCGTCTCCCGGAGCCAGTTGGACTTCACCCGAAACAAGGTCAACTCCGGCGCCCAGCCCTGGAAGGGCGCCTTCGACCGGATGGCGGCGAGCAAGTACGCCGACCTGAACCGCACACCAAAACCCCGCGCGATCGTCGAGTGCGGCTCGTACTCCAACCCCAACAACGGCTGCACCGACGAGCGCGAGGACGCGATCGCCGCCTACACCCACGCGCTCGCCTGGTACATCACCCGCGACGAACGGCACGCGAAGAAGGCCATCGAGCTGATGGACGCCTGGTCGGCCGTGATCCAGGACCACACCAACAGCAACGCACCCCTGCAGACCGGCTGGGCCGGCTCCTCCTGGCCGAAGGCCGCCGAGATCATCAAGTACACGTACACCGGCACATGGGCCAACTCCGGCCGCTTCGCCACCATGCTCCGGAACGTCTACCTGCCCGAGGTCATCAACGGCTCCAACTCCAACGGGAACTGGGAACTGTCGATGATGGAGGCTGCGATCGGCATCTCCGTCTTCCTCGAGGACAAGGCGTCGTACGACAAGGCGATGGCGAAGTTCCGCACCCGTACGGCCGCCTACGTCTACCTCTCCTCCGACGGGGAACTGCCGAAGACCGTCCCCAGCCAGAACCTCAACACCCGCGAGAAGATCGTCAACTACTGGCAGGGCCAGTCCACCTTCGTCACCGGTCTCACCCAGGAGACCTGCCGGGACTTCACGCACGCGGGCTACGGCATCTCCGCGATCTCACACGTCGCCGAGACCAGCCGGATCCAGGGCCAGGACCTGTACGGCACCGACGTCGGCGAACGGCTGCGGCACGCGCTCGGCTTCCAGGCCAAGTACGAGCTGGGCGCGGCCGTCCCGGCCTGGCTGTGCGGCGGTTCCCTGCACCTCGGGCTCGGCCCGGTGACCGAGGTCGGCTACAACGCGATGCACAACCGGCTCGGCCACGCCATGACCAACACCCAGGCGCTGACCGAGCGAAACCGCCCGGCCGGCAGCAACAACCTGTTCGTGGCCTGGGAGACGCTCACACACGGCGACAACCCCAACTGAAGCGGTCAGGTCAGGTGATGTGCACCACCTGGCTGGTCAGCTCGTAACGGGCACCGACGATGGCGAGTTGGCCGGCCCTCACCTTGGCGGCGAGGTCGGGCTCGGCCGCCAGCCGCGAACGGACGAGCCGTACGTTCGCGTCGATCGCCGCGTCGACGCGGGCGTCGCCCTCCTTGGTGTGGTCTATGGCCGGTGCTATCTGGTCGGCGAGGTACTGGATGTGGGCGGGCAGCGGCTCCCCGGACTCGTCGGCGTCCACGGCGGCCCGCACGGCACCGCACGACTGGTGCCCGAGCACCAGGACCAGCGGTATCCCCAGTTCGAGCACCCCGTACGCGACGCTGCCGAGCACGGCCTCGTCCAGCACCTCACCGGCCGTGCGCACGGTGAGCAGATCCCCCAGCCCCTGGTCGAAGACCAGCTCCGGAGGAACGCGGGAATCGACACACCCGAGTACCACCGCGAAGGGATGTTGACCCGACGTCAGCGCCTGACGGACGGCAGGCGTCTCGTCCGGGTGCTGCTCACGATAGGTGCGCCACCGCACATTGCCCGCCGCCAGCTCCCGCAGGGCCTGGCCGGGAGTACTGGGACGCGGTCGCGCGGGCGAGGATGTGGCGGACGCGGGCGAGGCGACGGCGAAGCCTGCACCGAGGGCGGCGGCACCGGTCAGTGCGGTGCGCAGGAGAGCGCGGCGGGCGGGAGTCACCGCGGCGGCTCTTTGAGGAGTGGAATCGGAGTTCACGATGCAGAACGTATGCCCGAGTCCGGCGCCCGCTCGTTCAGGCTACTGAATCATGAACCGGCATGGAGATTTCTTGGCCGCGGGTTGGTCTGTGTTTGGTGGGGTGCAGGGATTGTCTTGTGACTCGGACGATCGGAGCCTGCTGCCCCGGGCGCCGATGCACAGGGCTGACCGGACATGACGAAGCCCGGGTGTTGCCGCGTCAAGCGGGCAGCAACACCCGGCTGTGGTGCGAAGCCGTTCCTGCCAGGCCCCAGGGAGCGCGGCGTCCCGGCGGGACAGATCTGGCTTCCACTCAGCTGCTGCCCGGTCTCCTCGTCCCGTGCGCTCAACAGCAGGGAGAGCATGTCCCCGGAGTCGTGTCCGGATGCCTGCAGTTCGGCCACCGCCCGACCGATGGTTGCCCGTACGGCATCGCGTGCCTCGGTGAAGCGGCGGTTGAACGGCAGCGGCAGTCGCTCGACCCGGTCGGGCAGCATGATGCGCGCGCCGACGCCGTTCATCACCACGGACAGGTCCTGGCGCAGCCGACGGAACGTCTGCTCGTCCAGGCTGCCCGAGAAGACGGTCTTGGCGAGCATGTCGAGCGAGAGCTTGACCATCGCCTCGCGCACATCGAGGGTTTGGCCCGGCGTCCAGGTGTCGACGGCGGTGGTCGTCTCGCCGCGCATGATGTCGACGTAGCGGGCGATCTCGGGACGGGCGGAGGCCGGCTGCAGCTGCCGCCGTTTGTGAACGTGTTCCTGCCCGGCGGCGGTGACCACGGAGTCGCCCAGCAGTTGGCCCATCTTCTCGAAGAAGCGGCCCTTGTCGAGGCCGGGTCCGAGGTCGACGAGCATGGTGCGGATGAGCTCGGGATCCTGCACGATCAGCGTGCGGGTTCCTGGCTGGAGGGTGATCTCGGCGAGCGGGCCGTAGTTCTCGCGGAGCGAGGCGATGAAGGCGAGATTGTCGCGCATGAGCTGTACCGCATGGCCCAGCAGCGGCAACGATCCTGCCGCTTTGGGTATGGGGGGAGGCGCTACGAGTGTCACGGGTCGGGCTCCCTTCGAAATGATCATGGGCGCCCGTATCACTTCCCTGATCACTACCCTGCGCACTCCAACATCAGCGCGTGTCCTCCGCCACGCGGCCGCTCAGTCGATGACCGCGGTCGCTTCGACCTCGACCAAATGGTCGGGTACGTCCAGTGCTGCCACGCCCAGCAGCGTGCCCGGGGGGACCGGGGTGACTCCCAGCTTCGCGGCCGCCCGTGCGACCCCTTCCAGGAACAGGGGCATCTTGTCGGGGGTCCAGTCGACGACGTAGACGGTCAACTTCGCCACGTCGTCGAAGGAAGCACCGATCTCGGCCAGGGCGGTGCCGATGTTGAGGTAGCACTGTTCGACCTGAACGGCGAGGTCACCTTCGCCGACCGTGACCCCGTCGGCGTCCCAGGCGACCTGCCCGGCGATGAAGACCAGCTTCGAGCCGGTCGCGATCGACACCTGCCGGTAGGCATCGATCTCGGGCAGTCCGCTGGGGTTCACCAGGGTGATGGCCATGCTGTCTGCCTCCTTGTCATGAGAGCCCGTGGGCTCGCTTCCACCGATCCAGGAAGCATGTGCTCTCTTGTGGTTACTCAGGAACCGTAGGAGAGTTGCCGCTGACATGGAAGAACGCACTTTTCAGTGACTGGGAACCGAATGGTGACCGAGCAGGCAGCAGGGCCGCGGTGGCCGGAGGGGTGGGAGAGCTTGATGGGGTGCCGGTGCGGTCGGGTGGGGATGAAGAATTCCTCATCCGGCGTTCATCCTGCCCGTCCGGTGCCGGCTGCAGGATCGGATGCATGGTCTTCTCTCGTCGGTTGGCGGCCCTCGCCGCGGTTGTGGTGATTCCCGTCGGTATCGCCGCGACCAGTTTCGCTCTCGCAGACAGTCCGCGCCCTCCGGAGGTTCCCTCCCAGGTGGATCTGGACAGTGGTTCCCCCATGGCCACGCCCACACCCACGCGGCCCGGGCCGACCCCGAGTGACGAGGCGGTCCCGAGGCCCGAAGTGACCGACAGCCCCGCGGATGACGACGATGACGATGACGACCGCAGCCGACCCTCCGCAGACCACCCCGCCGAGGACGACGGAGCCGACGACGGCTGACGGACGGCGCCGGCGGGTCTCCGCCCGCGTCCGGATCGTGCTGTGGCTGCTGCTCGTCATGGCGGTCGCGCTGGCCTCGGTCGCCACGACCACGCGCTCGATCCTGCTGCGGGACGCACACCACCGGATCAACGGTCTGCTGGCCCAGGAGGCGGGCGAGTTCACCAACTTCGTGGACCGGGGCGTCGATCCGGCGACCGGCCGCCCGTTCAGCGATCCGGCCCGGCTGCTGCGGGTCTTCCTGGAGCGGCAGAACGCCGACCCCGACGAGGAACTGATCGGGCTGGTGGGCCGGTCGGGCCGCGGTCCCGCACAGATCTTCCAGCCGCGTGACATTCCCGTCGCCGTGCCCCTGTACGAGGACGCCGGCGCCCGGCGCCGTATCTTCGAGGCGCCCGGTTCCACCGGCACCCTGCACCGGGCGTCGGGCGAGATCCGCTGGGCCAAGGTCACCGTCGCCCGGCACGGCAGCGAACCGGACGCCGCGTTCGTCGTCGCCTTCCACCCCGAGCGCGAACGGCAGCGCGCGAACGCGGTGTTCCGCATACTGCTCGCGATCTCCGGAGTCGCCCTCGTGCTCACCACCGGCATCGGCTGGGTCGTCGCCGGACGGATCCTGAAGCCCGTACGACTGGTCCGTACGGCTGCCGCGCAGCTCACCGAGCAGGACCTCACCCGGCGCATCCCGGTGCGCGGCCGGGACGACGTGGCCGCGCTCGCCGAGACGTTCAACGCGATGCTCGACCGGCTGGAGCGCGCCTTCGCGGCCCAGCGCGAGTTCGTCGACGACGCCGGGCACGAGCTGCGCACGCCGATCACCATCGTCCGCGGGCATCTGGAACTGATGGGCGACGACCCGGCCGAGCGTGCGGAGACCCTGCGTCTGGTCACCGACGAGCTGGACCGGATGAGCCGCATCGTGGAGGACCTGCTGCTCCTCGCCAAGGCCGAGCGCCCCGACTTCGTCACACCCGAGCCGGTCCAGCTGGCCGAGCTCACCGCCGACGTCTACGTCAAGGCCCGCACGCTCGGCGACCGCGACTGGCAGCTCGCCGAAGTCGCCGACCGCGAGGCCGAACTGGACGCCCAGCGCATCACGCAGGCGATGGTGCAGCTCGCGCAGAACGCCGTGCAGCACACCGCGCCCGGTCAGACCATCCGCATCGGCTCGCGCAGCGACGGCTCGCGCACGGAGCTGTACGTCGCCGACTGCGGACCCGGCGTCCAGTCGCAGGACACCGAGGTCATCTTCGAACGGTTCCGGCGCGGCACCGCCCGCCGCGGCGCCCGCGGCTCCGGTGCCGGCCTCGGACTGTCCATCGTCCGCGCGATCGCCGAGGCGCACGGCGGCCGCGTGCGCCTGCACGCCACCGAGGGCGGCGGCGCCACCTTCGTACTCACCCTGGAAGAGGCACGCCCGTGAACTGCACCCGGAAAGCGGCAGAGGTACGCACGTGAACCGCATTCTCATCGTCGAGGACGAGGAACGCATCGCCTCCTTCGTCGAGAAGGGCCTGCGCGCAGGCGGCTTCACCACCACCGTCGTCGGGGACGGCGACACGGCCTACGAATACGCCCTGACCGGCGGCTTCGACCTGGTCGTCCTCGACATCGGCCTGCCCGGCCGGGACGGCTTCACCGTCCTGCGCGAGCTGCGCGAAGCCCGGGTGACGGTACCGGTGATCGTGCTGACCGCGCGGGACTCCGTACGCGACACCGTGGCCGGTCTGGAGGGCGGCGCCGACGACTGGATGACCAAGCCGTTCCGCTTCGAGGAGCTGCTCGCACGGGTGCGGCTCAGGCTGCGTACGGCGGCCAGGGCACCCGAGGTGACGGTGCTGCACTCGGGCTCGCTCACCCTGGACCTGCGGACCCGCCGGGCCCGGGCGGGAGAGCGGACCGTCGATCTGACGGCCCGTGAATTCGTGCTGCTGGAACTGTTCCTGAGGCATCCGGGGCAGGTCCTGTCCCGCGAGCAGATCCTGTCCCACGTGTGGGGGTACGACTTCGATCCCGGGTCCAACATCGTGGACGTGTACGTGCGGGCGCTGCGCAAGAAGCTGGGTGCGCAAGCGGTGGAGACGGTCCGCGGGATGGGGTACCGACTGCCGGTGTGAGGTCGGCGTGTGCGTGAGGTTTCCTTCATCCGAGGCTCATTGCTCACTCACCGGCCGCGTGAATTGTCGATGACGTGACCCTGAACCTCCGTCTGACCGCATCCCTTTGCGTGGCGCTGTCCCTGTGCGCGCTGCTCGCGGTCCCCGACAACTTCCCCGGCCTGAGCGGGCAGGCCCGCCTCACCCTCGCCGTGTTCGCCCTGGCGACCTGCGCCTGGATCGGTACGCCGGTCGACGACACGTACATCGCGCTCGGCGCCGGGCTCGCGCTGACGGTGACCGGAGTGATCAGCAGCGACACGCTGTTCGGCACGCTCGGTGACCCGACCGTGTGGCTGCTGATCTGTGCCTTCGTCCTGGCCGCCGCGGTGACCCGGACCGGGATCGCGGGCCGGGCGGCGGCGTTCCTGGTGGGCGGGGCGCGCACCGTGCGCCAGTTGGTGCACCTGACGACGGCGGCGCTGGTCGTCACGGCGTTCGCGGTGCCGGCCACATCGGGCCGGGCCGCGCTCGCCCTGCCCGTGTTCCTCGCCCTTGCCAAGGCGCTCGCCGACCGCAGGCGCCTGGTCGTGATGCTGGCGTTGCTGTTCCCGACGGTGATCCTGCTGTCGGCGGTGGCGACGCTGATCGGTGCCGGAGCACACCTGATCACCGTGTCGGTGCTGTGGCAGGCGGCCGGCGAGCGGATCGGCTTCACCCAGTGGCTGCTGCTCGGGCTGCCCCTGGCCGTGGCCTCCTCGCACCTGGCCGCCGAAGCCGTCCTGCTGACCACCACGCGGCGTGCGGACCGCAGGGCTGCCGTGCACATCACCGCCGAGGAGATCCAGGAGCACAGCAAGAGCCCGGTCACCGGCCCCTGGACACAGGCCGAGAAGCGCTGTGCCCTGCTGCTGGGCACGGTGGTCGCCCTGTGGTGCAGCGAGCCGCTGCACCAGGTGCCGCCCGCGGTCGTCGCGTTGATCGGCGCGATCGTGGCGTCCTCGCCCGCCCTCGGCACCGTACGGCTGAAGGACGCTCTGAAGACGGTGCCCTGGTCACTGCTGCTGTTCATGGCCGCGACCATGGCCATGGGCGTGGCGCTCGCCGACTCGGGCGCGGCGCAGTGGGTGGTCTCCGGGCTGCCCGCGGACGTCACCCCCGTGGTGTTCCTGACCGTCGTGGTCGTGGTCAGCACGGCGGCCCATCTGGTGCTGCAGTCCCGCTCCGCCCGCTCCTCGGTGCTGGTTCCGCTGGTGGTGGCGGCCGCCGTCGGCGCCGGAGTCAACCCGGTCGCGGCTGCGCTGGCCTCCACCGCAGCCGCCGGCTTCTGCCACACGCTTCCGGCCTCCGCGAAGCCGGTCACCCTCTTCGCCGACATCCCCGGCACCCCCACCTACACCCCACGCGACCTGCTGCGCCTGTCCGCCGTCCTGGCACCGCTGACCGCCGCGCTCGTCCTGCTCTTCGCCGTCGCGGTGTGGCCGCTGCTCGGCGTCCCCGTCGTCCCTTAGGAGCTGGTCCCATGCTGACCCGTGTCGTCGTTGCCCCCAGCGGCTTCAAGGAGTCCCTGTCCGCCGAGGCCGCCGCCGACGCCATCGCGGCAGGCGTGCGCCGGGTCCTGCCGGACGCCTGGATCGACCGGATTCCCCTGGTCGACGGCGGCGAGGGCACGGCCGCCGCACTGTCGGCCGCGACCGGCGGACGGCTCGTCGCACTGTCCGCCACGGGCCCGGTCGGCGAGCCGGTCGACACGCACTTCGCGCTGCTCGGATCCCGGGACACGGCGGTCGTGGAGATGGCCGCGGTCGCCGGCCTGAGCCTCGTCCCCCTGGCCCGCCGCGATCCCGGTGCCACCACGACGTACGGCGTCGGTGAGCTGATCCGCGCCGCACTCGACACCGGCGTACGGCGGATCCTCATCGGCTGCGGCGACTCCGGGACGTCCGACGGGGGCGCCGGCGCGCTGCAGGCGCTCGGCGCCCGGCTGCTGGACGCCGACGGCTGCGAACTTCCGTGCGGGGGCCGGGAGTTGACGCGGCTGAGCCGTATCGACCCGTCCGGACTGGACCCTCGCGTGAGGGAGGTGGAGTTCCTTGTCGCCTGCAACCCGTACAACATGCTGTGCGGTGAGCGGGGCGTGGCCCGTGTCTTCGGACCGCAGAAAGGGGCGACGCCCGCGCAGGTCGAGCACCTGTCGGCCGGCCTGGAGAACTGGGCGGACGTCCTCACCCGCGACCTCGCCGTCACCGCCACCGACCTCCACCACGGCCCCGGCACCGGCGCCTCGGGCGGCCTGGGCGCCGGCCTCGCCGCACTCGGCGCCCGGCTGCTGCCCCGCTTCGACGTGCTGCTGGACCACCTCGACCTGGACGCCCGCCTCGCCCGCGCCGACCTGGTCGTCACCGCCGAGGGCGCCCTGGACCACCAGACGCCCCGCGGCAAGGTCCCCGCCGAGGTGGCGCGCCGCGCCAAACTGCACGGACGCCCGGTGCTCGCTCTGGCGGGAACCCTCGGCGAGGGCGCCGACGACGTGCCCGGCGTGGACGCCTACAGCGCGATCCTCCCGGCACCGATGGCACTCGCCGAGGCACTGGCAAGGGCCTCGGAACTCCTCACCGACGCCACCGAGCGCGCCCTGCGGCTGATTCTGCTGGGGGCCCGGCTACCGGTGCACACGCGAGCTTCCGGGGCCGATCTCCCGCTGCAGGTGCGCTAGCTGCCCGACAGCCTCGAGAACCTGGCGACGTACTGGCCGAAGGGGCGCTCCGATGACGTCAGTCACATTCCCTTCACGCACGGCGATCCGCTCTGGTAGACGTGGCTCGGCCAGCACGTTCCCCGCGAAAGCACCGCCCCATGAATGACCGCTCGGACCCCGACCTCGTGACCTTCACGTTGGACCTCGCGCTGGAGGAGGCCCGGCGGCGGGCGGAGGTGGTGGCGGCGCTCGGGCCCGACTGGGATCCCGTCGCCGCGCTGCGGTCGGAGGAGGCGGCCCGTTCCCTGCTGTACTCCGGTCTGGATGCCGACCAGGAGCGGACATACGCCATGCTCGTGGAGGCCGGCGTGCTGCCGGGACGGGACACGGGCGATGCGACTTCCGATTGACCCGCAGGCGGACCGGGCCCGGCGTGCCTGGGTGCCCTGTCCCGGCTGTGACGACGCGCGCGACTGCGCCCCGTGCGCCGAGGGCCGCAACTGCCCGGTGCACTGGCGCTACCTCATAGCGAACGAGGGAGCGCTGGTGCACCTCCAGTGCCCGGCCTGCACGCACACCTGGACCCTGGACACCCGCCCCGGCAGGCGCGGCCGAACCCGCTGAACCCGAATGCGGAGGGTTCCGGATCGCGCGGGGCCGGTCAGCAGATCCTCGGAAGCTGCTCGCCGAGCGGCATGTCCACCACCCGAGTGCTGCCGAGCCCGGTACGCGCCACGACCATGCCCGGATGGTCCTCGACCACCTCGCCGATGACCACCGCCTCGGCCCCCAGCTCGTGCGCGCGCATGGCGGCGAGGACGGCATCGGCGTGCTCGCGGGGGACGAAGGCGACGAGCTTGCCCTCGTTGGCGACGTACATCGGGTCGAGACCCAGCATTGCGCAGGCACTGGCCACCGGAGGCGGCACCGGCACGGAGCGTTCCCGTACGACGATCCCGGTTCCCGATGCGGCGGCGATCTCGTTGAGGGAGGCGGCCAGACCGCCCCGCGTGGGGTCGCGCAGTACATGCAGGTCCGGGGTGACGGCGAGCATCGTCTCGACGAGTCCGCCGAGCGCCGCGCAGTCGCTCTCGATCTCGATGTCGAACCGCAGGTTCTCGCGCTCGCTCAGGATGGCCACACCGTGGACGCCGATTGCGCCGCTGACGATGACGACGTCGCCGGGGACGACCCGCTCCGGCCGAAGATCGACTCCGGACGGGACGAGCCCGATGCCCGAGGTGTTGATGTACACGCCGTCGCCGTGTCCGGCCTCCACGACCTTGGTGTCGCCCGTCACCACCCGCACGCCGGCGCTACGGGCGGCGGCACCGAGCGCCTCGGCCACCCTGGTGACGGTGTCGAGCTCGACGCCCTCCTCCAGGATGACGCCGCATGAGAGGTAGGCCGCGCGGGCACCGCTCATGGCGAGGTCGTTGACGGTGCCGTTGACGGCGAGGTCGCCGATGCTGCCGCCGGGAAAGAACAGCGGCCGCACCACGAACGAGTCGGTGGAGAACGCGATCCGCGCTCCGCCCAGCTCGACGGCGGCGGAGTCGGTCAGCGCGGCCGGCGCCCAGCCGCCGAGGGCGGGAAGGAAGACCTGTTCGACGAGCTCGGCGGACATGGCGCCGCCACCGCCGTGGCCCATCACCACGCGCGGCCGGTCGCGCAAAGGCGTGGGACAGGTCCAGGACAGCATGTCCGGCGCTGCGGTGGAGTCAGACAACGGAGCTGTCCTCCAGGCTGGGGGGCGTCACGGCCGCCGTGGGATCCGGGGCCGTCGTGGAGGTGGCCGGCGTCCGGCCGGTGGCCGCGTCCGGGCGGGCCGGCAGGTCGAGCCGCCGGTACAGGAAGTAGGCGGCGCAGGCGCCCTCGCTGGACACCATGGTGGCCCCGAGCGGCGTGCGCGGGGTGCACGTCGTGCCGAAGGCCTCGCACTCGTGCGGCTTCAGCAGCCCTTGCAGCACCTCACCGCTGCGGCACTCGGCGGGCTCCCGCGTGCTGATGTCCCCGACCTGGAACCGGTGCTCGGCGTCGTGGTCGCGATAGCGCGCGGACAGGCGCCAGCCGCTCTCGGGAATGACGCCGATTCCGCGCCAGGCGCGGTCGGTGACCTCGAAGACGTCGTCGAGCATCGCCCGCGCCGCCGGATTGCCCTCGGCCCGCACGGCACGCGGATAGGCGTTGTCCACCGTGTGCTCGCCCCGCTCCAGTTGCCGCACGGTGCGCCGCACGCCCTCGAGGATGTCCAGCGGTTCGAACCCGGTGACCACGATGGGCACATGGAACCGCTCGGCGAGCCGCGGGTACTCTGCCGTCCCCATCACGCTGCACACGTGCCCGGCCGCAAGGAAGCCCTGGACACGGCAGTCGGGCGACTGCATGATCGCCTCGATCGCGGGCGGGACCCGGACGTGCGACACCAGCAGGCTGAAGTTGCGGATGCCCCGCTTGCGGGCCTGGTACACGGCCATCGCGTTGGGCGGGGCCGTCGTCTCGAAGCCGATGCCGAAGAACACGACCTCCCGGTCCGGGTTCTCCTCCGCGATCCGCAGCGCGTCGAGCGGGGAGTACACCACCCGCACATCCCCGCCCTCGCCCCGCACCTGGAAGAGGTCACGGCCGGTGCCCGGAACCCGGAGCATGTCACCGAAGGAGCAGAAGATCACCTCGGGCCGCGAGGCGATCTCCAGCGCCTTGTCGATCACCTCGAGCGGGGTCACACACACCGGACAGCCCGGCCCGTGGATCAACTCGGCCTCGTCCGGAAGGAGTTGGTCGATGCCGTGCCGGATGATGGTGTGCGTCTGCCCGCCACACACCTCCATCAGCGCCCAGGGCCGGGTCACCGTGGCCCTGATGTCGTCGAGCAGCCGCGCCGCCAGCTCCGGGTCCTGGAACTCGTCGACGTACCTCACCGCAGCACCTCCCCGCCCGGGCCGGCGTCGGCCTGAGCGGCCTGCTCCCAGGGGTCGCCGAACTCCTCCTGGAGCATGCCGAGGTTCTCGAACAGCTCCAGCGTCCTGCGCGCCGACTCCTCGTCCAGCCGTTGCAGGGCGAACCCGACATGGACGATGGCGTACTCACCGACCTTGAGGTCCGGCAGGTATTCCAGGCACACCTCCTTGACCACACCGCCGAAATCGACCGTGGCCATCCGGGTGCCGTACCGTTCCTCGATGCCCAGCACTCGGCCGGGTACCGCCAGGCACATGCGTGTCTCCTCACTCTCGCGGGGCGGGCCCGAGCCCGTCATCCACTGCCGTCCGCCGTCCGGGCGGCCACGACGACCTGGCCGAGGGCCAGCCCTCCGTCGTTGGGCGGGATCCTCTGGTGGCGCAGCACGGTGAAGCCGTCCGCGCGCAGACCGCGGGCGCAGGCCGAGGACAGCAGCACATTGGCGAACACGCCGCCCGTGAGGGCGACCGTGTCCAGGCCGGCCGCCTCACGCGCCGCGGCACACACCGTCCGCACCAGCCGGGCTACGGCCAGGTGGAAGCGGGCGGCGACGACCGCGGCGGGAATGCCGAGCCGCACGTCGTCGACGGCGGCGGCCAGCAGCGGCGCCGGATCGGCAACCAGCGGCGCGGCGTCCGGCCGTTCGCGCCCGGTCAGGCGGAAGGCGTACCGAGGGTCCTCGTCCTCGACGCCGGAGGACACCGCCGCTGCCTCCAGCTCGATCGCGGCCTGCGCCTCGTATCCCGCGTGGTGGCAGACGCCCACCAAGGACGAGACGGCGTCGAAGAGCCGGCCCATGCTGGAGGTGGGCACGCAGTTCAGGCCACGGTCCAACTGCCCCAGCAGCAGCGGTAGTTCATCGGGCGGGCAGGCGGCGGTGCACGGCAGGTCCTGGTCGGCGGTGATGCCCGCGGCGCGCAGGTGTGCCAGCGCCATGCGATACGGCCGCCGTACGGCGGCGTCGCCTCCGGGGAGCGGTACGTAGGCCAGGTGCGCGAACCGGGAGAAGCCGTCGTAGCCCGCAAGCAGGAACTCACCGCCCCACACGGCACCGTCGCCGCCGTGCCCGGTGCCGTCGAAGGCGACGCCGATCACCCGGCGGCCGTCCGCGACGCCGTGCTCAGCCAGGACGGCGGCGATGTGCGCGTGATGGTGCTGGACCCGGGCGACGGGGCGTCCGTCGGCGTGCCGCCGCGCCCATGCGCCCGACCGGTACGCCGGGTGTGCGTCGGTGACGAGCAGGCCCGGTCGCACCCCCGTGATGGATTCGAGCTGCCGCTCGGCGCGGCCGAACGCGCGCTGGGTGGTGAGGTCGTCCATGTCCCCGATGTGGGCGGACAGCCAGGCCTTGTCGTCCTGCGCGAGGCAGAAGACGTTCTTGAGGTCGCCTCCGACGGCGAGCGCGGGGACCACCGGGAACGGCAGGGTGACCGGCAGCGGGGCGTAGCCGCGCGAGCGGCGCAGCACGAGCGGTCTGCCGTCGCAGACGCGCACGACGGAGTCGTCGCACGGCACGTGAATGGGCCGGTCGTGCAGCAGCCACGCGTCCGCCAGCCCGCCCAGCCGGTCGAGGGCTTCGTCGTCGTCGGTGACGATCGGCTCGCCGGAGACGTTGCCGCTGGTCATCACCAGCAGGCGGGGCGCCTCCGGTCGTGTGCGGAACTCGGCCGTCCCGAGCAGCAGATGGTGCACGGGTGTGTACGGCAGCATGACCCCGAGGTCGGGGCTGCCCGGCGCCACAGCGTCGGCGGGCGTGAGCCTGCCCGGTCCGCGGTGGACAGCGTGGCGTCGCCGCAGCAGGACGATGGGGCGTACCCGGCCGGTGAGCAGCTCCCGTTCGGCGGGGCCGACGTGCACGAGGTGCTCGATGCCGGCCACGTCCCCGGCCATCAGCGCGAACGGCTTGTCGCCGCGGGCCTTGCGGCGGCGCAGCTCGGCGACCGCCTCCGGCTGCGTGGCGTCACAGGCGAGGTGGTAGCCACCGATGCCCTTGACGGCGAGGATCGCCCCGGCGGCGAGCAGCGAGCGTGCCGCGTCGACCGGGTCCTCCTCGATGCCGGCGCCGGTGTCCGTCACGACGAGCCGTAGCCGCGGGCCGCAGAAGGGGCAGGCGACGGGCTGTGCGTGGAAGCGGCGGTCGGCGGGGTCGTGGTACTCGCGGGCGCACTCCGGGCACAGGGGGAAACCGGCCATCGTCGTGTGCTCGCGGTCGTACGGCAGACCGGTGACGATGGTGAAGCGCGGCCCGCAGTGCGTGCAGGTGATGAAGGGATGGCGGTGGCGCCGGTCGGCCGGGTTCGCGAGTTCGGCGAGGCAGTCGCCGCAGGTGGCGGTGTCGGGGGCGACCAGGGTCCGGACGGGGCCGGCGGTGTCCGACGGGACGATGGTGAAACCGCTGCCACCCGTGGCGGGCAGGTCGATGGTGTCCACCGACTCCACATGGGCGAGCGGCGGCGCGTCCGGCACGATGCGGGCACAGAACCGGTCGACGGCTTCCGGCCCGCCCTCGACCTCCACGACGACGCCGTCGCCCGTGTTGGTCACCTGGCCGGCCAGCCCGAGGTCCGTCGCGAGGCCGTACAGGTACGGCCGGAACCCCACCCCCTGCACCACGCCCCGGACCATGACGCGAGTGCGCCGCACCGGTGCGGCGAGCTCCGTGTCGGCCCGCTGCGTGCTCACGTCCGGGGTGGTGCTCACGCCTCGACCCGGGCCATCACCGGCGTATGGACGTGACGCCCGTCGGCCGCCGCCAGCGCCCGGTTGAGCAGCAGCCCGACGCCCCTTGAGCTGCGTGCGGAAGTCAGGCGCACCTCGACGCCCGGGTTGACCTGCTGGACGTTCGCGCGGAAGGCGGCCTCGTCGAAAGCGGCCGGGCCGGCCAGATCGATCTTGGTGACGAGCACGAGCTGCGCCAGGCCGAATGCGGTGGGGTACTTGAGCGGTTTGTCCTCGCCCTCCGTGACCGAGGCGAGGACGACCCGCAACGACTCGCCGAGGTCGTAGGAGGCCGGGCAGACGAGGTTGCCCACGTTCTCCACGAAGAGCAGGCGGGTGTCCTCGGGAAGCCAGTCGTGCAGGTGGCCGGCGAGCATGTCGGCCTCCAGGTGGCACAGTCCGCCGGTGAGCACCTGCTTCACGGGAACGTTTGAACGGGCCAGGCGGGAGGCGTCGTTCTCGGTAGCGAGGTCCGCGGTGAGGGCGGCGACGGGAATGCCGCGCTCCCGGGCCAGCAGCAACTCCCGTTCCAGCAGCGCCGTCTTGCCACTGCCGGGGCTCGAGAGGAGGTTGACCACCGTCGTGCCCCGGGCCGTCAGTTCGGTGCGCAGGACGCCCGCCGCCATCGCGTTCTTGGCGAGCACCGCCTGCTGGAGGTCGACTACGCGGCACATGGTCAGGTCTCCTCGACGTTCGTTGCGGGAGCGCACTCGGGCGTGTCGTCCTCGGCGGCCCAACGCACCTCGGCGATCCGCAGTTCGCGGCCCGACACCAACTCGGTGGCGGCCCGGGAGCATTGGGAGCAGATCAGGTCCGGCGGCATGCCGGTGTGCCAGCTCCGGTCGCACGGCGCGCAGCGCGCCCGGGCCGGGACGGACCGGGTGACCAGGTCGGCGCCTTCCAGGACGGTCCCGGCGCAGGCGAGTTCGAAGCAGAAGCCGAGCGCGTCGGGGACCACTCCGGCCAGCTCGCCGACCTCGACGTGCACGTGCTGCACACCGTGTGCTCCGCGGGACCGCGCCGCTTGCTCGACCTGGTCGACGACCGCCAGGGCGACGGACATCTCGTGCATCGGTCTCCGTCCTGGGCGCGTGGGTGTCTCTCCGCCGCCCATTACACGGCGGGGGCCGACGGCGCTGAGGCGGGCGCGCCGCGATCACACGCCTGCCTAGCCCGTTCGGTGCACGCGAGTACGTGCCGGGAGATGTCACATCCTGCGGATGTGCAGGTAGCGGCGGATGCCGGGCAGGACGTGCACGACGAACGCCGCGAGTGCGGTGGCGGCGGCCGTCGTACGGCCGATGAGGCTTTTGTTCATGGTGCTCCGTGGGGGTGGGTGCCCGGACGTGGCGCCGGGGCCGTCCTCGCCATGTCGACGACGGCTTGGCCGCGGACCAGTTCGGTGACCAGGCGCACCGCCTCGGTCACCGCGGCGGCCACCGGCGGACTGAGGCCGATCCCTTCCTCGACGGCGGCGGGTTCGCAGCCGACGACCAGCGTGCGCCGGGGAGGCGTCGCGCCGGTGTGCGCGCACAGGGTGTCCAGCAGGACCAGGACGGCGTCGGGCGTCATCCGGTGGCCGTCGAGTGGGGTGCTCTCGGGTGCCCGGAGGCTGTCGGGTGCTGCCGCGTCGATGACGTACAGGGTGCCCGGTTCGCCTCCCCGCGCCGTCGCGTCGAGGAGGACGAGTGTGTCGTACCCGTCGAGGAGCCGGTAGGCCAGGTGGACCCCGCGGATGCCGATGTCGGCGACCTCGACGCCGGCCGGCAGTTCCCGGCCGGCCAGCATGCGTGCCGTCTCCACGCCGAATCCGTCGTCGCCGAGGAAGATGTTGCCCGCCCCGGCAACCAGCGTGCGGGGGCGGGGCGTTGCGTCGGTGCTCAAGCGTCCTCCAGGGCGGGGTCGACCTCGTCGGGCTGGAAGCCGTGCTCCTCGGCGGTCGCGCTCCAGGCCGGAGGGACGAGGACCCCGAACTGCCGGCGCAGCCGGTTCTCGGCCGCCGAGGCACGGTAGGGGTGGAGCACGTACTCCTCGAAGAGCACGGCGTCCGCGACCTGCCGTGCAATGGCCGGCCGGGTCTCGGTGCCGGGGGCGAAGGCCGTCGTGGTCATGGGGTCCTCTCCCCGGCCGACTCCACTGCGGGATCTTCCACTCGAAGGTGGTCTCCGGCTCGGTGAGCGTGCGAAGCAGGTTGATGACGACACTGTGGCCGGTGGCCTTGACGTAGCCGCTGTCCAGCGGCAGGTACTCCTTGAAGTCGAACAGGCCGTCGTGGTGCGGCACGGCCCGCTTCAGGAACTCCCCGTAGCGCATGCGCCGTGTCCTGCAGTCCGTGAGGAGCCGGACCGACGCGATCGTGCCGACGCCACCCGGGACCGGCGTCCAGCTCCTCGTCGGCCTGGAGCACGGTGACGCTCCACTCGCCGACGTCCTCGTGGAGGGCCCGGTCCAGCAAGGAGGGGCTGCGGTCCCCAACGGGTCCGGGATGGACGATCAGGCAGGTCCGGGTGGTCCACAGGTCACATGGCACGACCATCTTGAGCTGAGGCGCCACGACCAGACCGGGGGTGTGCCGCTCGACGGCGGTACGCACGTCACAGCTGCGGGGGGTCACCTCGACGGCGACGGCGTACCCACGCTCGCGCAATTCGGCGTGCATGCGCTGCGTGAGGCTGTTGCAGGCGCTGGCAATGAGCAGAATGCGCATGGCGCCCCTTCCGCGGATGCTCGGGCCGGTCCATGGCACGGCCGTCGTGCGGCGACCGGCCGCTTGCGATGGTCGGGCACAAGCCCCCGTGGACGTCAGCACGAATCTCGTGCGTCACCCGTATGAGTTGCGGTTCCCGCCACATGGTCGGGCTGGGGGAGGAGCGCCGCGGCCTGGGGCTGGGACTGGCTCACGCTCGGGGATCGTTGATATGGCCGGATTGCTGTGAACCGGATTGCTGTGAAGCGGGATAATTTCTGTTGTCCGGGCACCGACAGCGTGCCTTCCCCCGGCAGCGGGACGAAGGACGACTCCGCCTCCACCGGGGTCGACCCCGACGACTCCGCTTCGTCGACGCCGACGACATCGCCGCCGACCTGGACCGTGCCATCGCCGACGGCGCCGAGGACCGCACCAGCGACACGGTCCAACGCCTCACGGGCCAACCTCCGCACAGCTTCCGCGCATTCGCTGAACGGGAGCTGACGCCGCGCGGATCCGCGGTGGGCGAGGCCTGACCGCCGGTCGGCGTCTATGTTGGGGCCATGTACTCGACCCGGGTCTCGTGGCATGTGAACGCCTCGCGTGCGGCCGTGTATCGGGCGCTCGTGGACGCTGACGCAATCGCCCAGTGGCGGGTGCCGGACGGAATGAGCAGTCACGTGCACGCGTTCGACGCCCGCGAAGGCGGAGCGTTCCGCATCTCGCTCACGTACGACATGCCGGTCGGCGCGGGCAAGACGGACCCGCACACCGACACTTACCACGGCCACTTCGCCAGGCTCGTGCCCGACGAGCAGGTGGTCGAGGTCATGGAGTTCGAGACGGCGGATCCCGCACTGCGCGGCACGATGACGTTGACCACCACGCTCACCGACGCGGACGGCGGGACGGACGTCCTCATGGTGCACGAGGGCATTCCCGATGCAGTGCCCGCCGCGGACAACGAGACGGGCACCCGCATGACCCTGGCACGACTCGCCCGGCTCGTGGAGGCGGGCGAGCGTCGGCCGGGCTGAGCGTCCGTGGCAGGGGGCCTTCAGCGCGTGCCGGTCCAGTTGTGCGCCACGTCCACCACGACGCGATCGTTCAGCACCAGCACCCGGAAGGGCAGCCGCGCACGCACTCCGAGTCCGATCTGCGTCTCGCCCTCGAAGCTGCCGGCGAACCGTGCGTCCCTGAAGGTGCGGTACCCGGTGAGATCCACGCTCGGCAGCGGGCGCCCCGCCCGGCCGGGATACGTCGGCGCGCCAGTTTCGGGATCATAGCTGGGCGCGGCCACCCGCACCTCGAGCACGGCTCCGCCTCCGACGGGTATGGGGCGACCTGATCCGTCCTGGTGAAGGCGGTCGACGTACCTGACCGTGTAGCCGAGACCGCTGCTGCCCGCACCCGGGACATCGACGACCATACGGTCGTAGCAGGCCTGGCGGCCCGTCCTGACGTTCGTGACCGGCGCCGTCGTGGTCGAGGCACGAGCCTTGTCCACGCTGCCCCATCCGGTGGGGCACGCCGTGGCCGGTGCGGTGACGGCCGGGGCGGCTGCGATCGGAGCCGCCGCCACCACCGACGTGGCGCCCAGGAGCGCAAGTGTCACCCATGCTGTCGTTGTTCGCGCCATTGTGTCCCCCAAGGTGCGCATACGACTGTTATCAGATACGACACCCGAGATGGCTGAATGGTTGCGTCTTCTTGGGCGCGCCCTCGATCGCAGGAATGCGCGAACGATCGTGTCGTCGAGTCATACGATCACGCGCTGTCAAGTCCCGGAGGGATGGAGTGAGCGTGACCGACCTGTCCAGCGCGTCCAAGACCGTCCGCGTTCTCGAACTGTTGGCACATCTGGACCCCCGTCTGTGGGAGATCGTCAATCCGCGCCAGCCCGTGTTCAGCGGCGCCGTGGGTGTCCGCTCGGCGGAAGCCGGCGGGCTGAGCCTCAACCCGCAGCCGCTGCCGCCCCGCGAGGCCATGCTGTTCGCCATCCGTGACATGTCCTTGGCGGCGGCGGAAGCCACCATCGCCGCCAGCATGGCCGGCGGCGACCCTTCCGAAATTCTCAAGGAGGTCGGGGACGACCTGTGCCCCGATCCGCCCAGGATTCCCTGGCCGAAGAAGTGGCCGGTGCCGGTCCAGATGCAAGGACCGTTTCCCATCGACGCGACACGCGTCAAGCCCGTGGTCCAGGCCACGGCTGCCCTGGTCTTCCAGACCTACGCCGACCGCACCACGGACGAGGTACTGAGCACCTCTTTTGCCCGGCTGGCCGACCGTCTGCTGGAGACTGCCGTGAAGGCAGCACCCCCGACCCCGACACCGTGACCTGACACAGCCATGATGTGAGCTGGCGCAGGCAGACATAAGCCCCCTCACGCTGGTCCAACGGCCGGCAGTCAAGGGCCGTACGCCCAGCCGGATCGGCGTCGGCGGTCCGGGTCAGGAGGGTCCGGGCTTGATGCGTCCGCGCCAGGCTCCCGATTCACTTCCGCGGTGCTCGATGTAGTCCTTGAAGCGCCGCATGTCTCCCTTGATGCGGCGATCGATCACACCTGTCATGTCCGCGGCCTTCTCGGCGGCTCCGCTGGGTTCGACATCCATCACCAGTTCCACGCGAGTGTGCGTGTCATCGAGGCGCTGGAAGCGGACGCTGCCCTTCTGCTTGGTGTCGCCGCTTGTGGTACGCCAGGTGATCCGATCGTCGGGTACCTGGTCGACGATTTCGGTGTCGAACTCTCGCCGTACGCCACCGATCTTGGTGATCCAGTGGTTGTGGCGGTCATCGAGCTGCCTGACCTCCTCCACTCCCTCCATGAAGTTGGGGAACTCCTCGAACTGGGTCCACTGGTTGTAGGCGGTGCCGAGGGGGACCTCGACCTCGACAGATTCCTTGACGGCGCTCATCTCGTGCCTCCTTGGCAACCGATGGCGGCAGGCTGCCGACGCCCGCCGCGCAGATCTCGGCACACCACAGCGAGTACCCGAGGATCACGGCTTCACCGCAGTACGGCCGGCTGAATGAGCTCCCCGGTGCCGGACGGTCCGTCGGCCGCCCGCTGTCCAGCGAGGACGACGCTTCCCTAGAGGGCGCGAAGCCCGCTGAGCACCCGCTCGAGCAGCGTGACGTCGGGCCCGCCGTCGCCGGACTGCGTACTGCCGGGCTGGTGGACAGCCACGAGTCCGGCCTCGGCCAGGTCCGCGACAAGAACGTGGGCGACCCCGAGAGGAACGGGCAGCAGCGCGGAGATCTCCGCCACGGACCGCACCTCCCGGCACAGCTGGCAGATCCTGCGATGCTCGGGCAGTTGGTCGTTGAGCTGCGCGGGTTCCGCCGTGGTGTGCACCAGGGTCTCGATGGCCAGGTCATAGCGAGTCCGGGTCCGGCCGCGGGTCATGGCGTACGGGCGCACCAAGGGGCTGCGTCCGTGGCCCGCCGGGCTTCCCCGGCTGGACGGGGCGGGGTGGGGCGCGTGGCCGCCGGCCCAGTCGTCGTGGTGTGGCGACGGCATCAGACGGGCCTCGTCGAGGTGGTGCACGAGGATGCCGGGGAAGCGTTGTGCGTCCCCGGCGCAGTCTCGCCACTACGGCGTCTTGTCATCCCGCTCCGGGGTGTGCGGCGGGTGGGGCTCACTGAAGCTCACTTTCGGGTGCGGATCGGAAGGAGGGACGACGAGGCGGCGCGGGCGGGCCGACCGGGAGCCTGACCGGGACGGAAGATCTCCATCCGGACCGGGGCTCGTTCGACGCTCGCATGCCGGCGCCACCCGGCAGCAGCAGCCTGCCGATCCCTCGCCCTCCAAGGAGACCGGACGACTTCAGGCACGGTTCAGTCGCGCAGCGATCCCGTGGCCGATCAGCACATACATAGCGGCCGGCAGACCGTAATTGAGGATGGTACGCAGACCTTCTGTGTCCATTGTGAAAATATCCTGTGACCACCACGCCAGCCAATCTGCCGTTCCGTGCACAAACTCGACGAAGACATTGGATTGGTTGGCGTCGAGCAGATAGAGCAGGACCCACAGGAGCAGGAATCCGGCGGCGATATCGACGATGGTGCAGACGGCCAGGGCCACTCGCCGCGAGGTGGCCTCGCCCTGGTCGGAGCGCGTTGAGCCGCTCTGCTGCTGGTCGTAGGTCTGGTATCCGGGAACCGGGTCAGTACTGCGCACAGGAAGTCCCATCCGACGTATTGCTGGGGGAAAACGCCCGTACCGACACGATGCCCCACTTGCGGAGACATGCGATCGGTCGTCGGGCGGACGGGCCGTTTGCCCGCCCCCTATGTCTGCGCCATGCCGGTGCCGCCGTGTTACTCGCCCGCCGGGATATCCCAATTATGGGTACCTATTCCGGCACTTCCCTAAATTCTTGTGCCCGTTGTCAATTTTGCGGACGGCTGTTGCCGGTGGTCGACCATTGCCGGGAAGCCGATTCTCGGCCCGGCCAAGGAGGCGGCCACCTGCCAGGTGGTACTGCTGAAGATCAGCGCCGAGCACCCGCACCCCTGTACGAGCCTTGTGCGGCGGGCCGTCAGACGGTCGTCCCGACATCCTGGGCGAAGGTGATGACGTTGCCGGCGGGGTCGGAGATGGCTGCGACGCGGAACCCGCCGGGGGTGTCCTGGACGGGGCCCATGTCCACACCTCGCTCCGCGACAGCAGCAGCTTGGCCGTCGGCGTCGTCGACTCCCACCGTCAGCATGGCGGAGCCGGCGCGGTCGGGGTCGCGGAGCAATTGCATTGCCCCACCCTGGATGACCTGCCACTCCGCCAGGCCGTCCATGGGGTTGCGGTCGGCGGGGCGTCCCCAGAGGCGTTCGTACCAGCTGCGCGCAGCTTCAAAATCCACGACGGGCATAACCGCGTAGACGTTCGTGATTGCCATGGTGAGCACCCTTTGTCTGTTGTCCAACCATACGGACTATCTGTCATGTAATCGCAGACTTCATGCCGTGAGTTCACCTGATTCTTGCGAAATCGCATCCGGGAGTGGGCAGCAGCAGCGGGTGGCGATCGCCCGCGCGCTGGTCACCGAGCCGGACGCGGTCTTCGCCGACGAGCCGACTTCGGGGACCATGCGGTGACAGGAGCGTCCAGAGTCCTGCTGTGGCGCACCTTGACCTGGTCAATGCAACCGGGGCAGAAGAAACGGCGACAGACGGGTGGCTCCCGGCGGGCAGCAGACGGCGACCGGACGGAGGAACAGGCCGGGCGGAGGCGGAGAAACGCCGCGAGGATCCTTCCGGGCATCGGCCGAACTGGCGACACTGCCGCATCATGGACATTCTCCTCGTCGCGAGCGCGTTCAACAGCCTGTCCCAGCGCGTGTACGCCGAACTGTCCGACCTGGGGCACCGGGTGGACGCCGTACTCGCCTCCCACGGCGCGGCCGCGATCCGCACCGCGGTGGACGAGGTACGCCCGGAGCTGATCATTGCGCCGATGCTCAGGACGGCACTGCCCGAGGACGTCTGGCGCGAGCACAGCTGCCTCATCGTGCACCCGGGGCCGCCCGGGGACCGTGGTCCGTCATCCTTGGACTGGGCCATCGCCGAGGACGCGCCGCGGTGGGGGGTAACGGTTCTGCAGGCCGAGGCGGCGATGGACGCGGGCCCGGTCTGGGCGGCGGTGCCGTTCGAGGTGCCGCCGGTGGGCAAGAGCGACCTGTACCGCAACGAGGTCTCCGATGCCGCCGTCACTGCGCTCCTGCTGGCCGTGCGGCGGTACGGCGACAGCTCGTTCAAACCGCAGCCGCAGAGCGGCCCCTCGGTCCACGTGGTCTGGCGCGACCCCTTCCGCCAGGAGCTGCGGCGGATCGACTGGGAGGGCGACAGCACCGAGACGGTGCTGCGCAAGCTGCGCGGGGCCGACTCGCAGCCGGGGGTGCTCGACGAACTCCTCGGCCGGGAGGTGTTCCTGCACGGCGGGTACATCGAGGACGAACTGCGCGGACGCCCCGGAGAACTGCTCGCCACGCGCGCGGGTGCGGTGTGCCGGGCCACTCGGGACGGCGCGGTCTGGATCCCCGAGCTCAGACCGCGCAAGGCCTCCGGTGATCCGGCACCCTTCCGGCGCCCGGCGGCCTCCGTGCTCGCCTCGATCGCGGTTCCGTCCCACCCACAGGGCGGCATGCACGGCGTCCGGTCGCCGGAGGACGGCCTCCTCCGGCATACCGGTGACCGGCCGCCGTGGCTTCCGGAGGTGGCGGCCCCGATCGAGCCCGCCCCCGGACGGCAGACCTGGACCGACATCCGCTACCGGCAGCGCGGCGACATCGGGTTCCTGGCCTTCTCGTTCCCCGGCGGGGCCATGAGCACCGGCCAGTGCCGCAGGCTGCTCGCCGCGTACCGGTACGCGCTCGCCCGCCCCACCTCGGTGCTGGTGCTCGGTGGTACCCGCGACGTCTTCTCCAACGGCATCCACCTGAACGTCATCGAGGCATCCGCCGACCCGGCCGCGGAGTCCTGGACCAACCTCATCGCCATGAACAACCTGGTCGAGGCGGTGCTGCACACCACCGACCGGCTGGTGGTCGCGGCGCTCGGCGGCAACGCGGCCGCGGGTGGTGCCATGCTCGCCCTCGCCGCCGACGAGGTGTGGTGCCGCACCGGCGCAGTCCTCAATCCGCACTACCGGCGGATGGGCCTGTACGGGTCGGAGTTCTGGACGTACACGCTGCCGCGCCGGGTGGGCCCCGAGACGGCCGAGCAGCTGACGACCCAGGCCCTGCCGGTGAGCGCCGCGACGGCCGCCGACATCGGACTGGTGGACCGTCTGGTGCCGGTCCCCGCGCAGGACTTCACCGCCGAGGTGGACCGGCTGGCGACGGCGCTCGCCGCCACCCCGGACCTCGGACGGCGGATCGCGGCCAAGGAGGCGGCACGTCGACGCGACGAGGCGGCACAGCCGCTCGCGGCGTACCAGCAGGAGGAACTGGCCCGTATGCGCGGCATCATCTTCGATCCCGCCGCCCCTTACCACGCGTTGCGCTCCGCCTTCGTCCGCAAGACGCCGAGCGGCTTGGCCCGGCCGCTGGCTCTGGTCGGCGAACCGGTCGACGGAGGCAGCCGGTGAGCTCTCCCCGCCCGGCTCCTGATGGCGGGCGTCGGCAACATGTCGGCGGCCCGCGGGTTGCCGGCCGCCGGGCGGGTCGTCACCGTCAAGGGCGTCGGCGGAGCTCGCCGACGGGCCGGGCCGCGGCGAGGGCGGTGCCGGCCTGTTCCACGGTCGTGATCGACAGCTCATGCACGCTTGGCTCGGAGGGGGTTGCCGGGGCCGGGGCGGAAGCCGGCCATGCGCCACAGCCGGACCTCCCGCACGATTCCCGGGAACTCCGCGATCAGCAGCGCCAGGGCCGCTCCGCCCAGCACCGCCGCCTCCGCCATCAGAATCCGTTTGGCGTTCATCGCCGCTCCTGCTCGCTCGTGTTCCTCGTGCCGTGCCCGTCCGCCGGGATCAGCCCGGGGAGATGCTCGGCATGCTCTCCATGACCCTGTTGTGCCGCTTCCAGTGGATCCCGGTGGAGCGGCGCGCGTCGGCGGTACCGTCCGGGTGATGCCCGGTCTGGTGGTGACGTGGACCCCTGTTGCCCTGGTGGAGGCCCCTGACGTGAGTGGGCGTGGTGGGCTTCGCCTGGGGCCTGCCGACCTTGATCGTGCCCATGCCGTGCTCCTTTCCCTTGGTGCTCTGCCGCGGGGCCGCGGTGGCGGCTCCGGTCGCCGCGCAGGTCACGGCCGTTCGGCCAGCCCGGCGAAGAACTCCTCGACGGCGGGCCAGACGCGGCCGCCACCGGACAGCCCCCGCCACTCCCGGCGGACGAGAGCGACCAGCCGGAAGCACTCGTCGACCGGCACGATCCAGTGGTGTCGCAGGTCTCGGGCGGTGTTCACCAACAGTGCCTCGACCCCGGGTACCACGCCCGCGAGATCCGGACACCGCGCCACCGCCTCCTGCCATGCCGAGGCATCCACCTCCCACCGGGTAGCCCCCGCCGGGCTCGGGTAGTGCGCGACGACCGTGCCGTCCTCGCGGGGCACGAAGAACGCCAGCCCGACGGGCACTCCGAGTGGCCCGGTCTCGATCGGCGGCAGCTTCCGCCGCCGCTGCGGGATCAGCCGGTACTGGCCGTCACCCGCCCCGTTCTCCGCGAACAGCACCGAGCACGCCGGGCAGGTGCACACCGCCTCCTCGCGGCCGGTGTCGTACAGATGCCGGTGGTCGTCCGCGAGCGGCGCGGCGCACAGCTCGCACCGCTCCTCGGTGCCACCCGTCCGCCGGTCGGCGGAGGAGCGGATGAGCGCGGCCAGGGCGCCGCCGGCGCTCATGTCGCCGCCTGTGGCCGGGCGGTCCGGCGCAGCAGCGCGTCGACGGGGACGAACGCGGGTGGCCGGGACTCCGTCTCCGGCACTGTTTCGACCGCCGTCAGCTCCGGCGCTGCGGCGAGCACGGCCTCCCGGACGGCTCCCTCGACCCCGAAGGAGGCCGAGCCGCATCCGGAGCCGCATCCGGCGGTGCGCAGCCGCACGCGGGCGGTCTGTCCCTCGACAGCGTCCAGTGTCACGTCACCGCCGCGCTCCTGCACGACGGGCCGCAGCCGCTCGACGGCGCGGGCGGCGCGGCGCTCGGGTGGCTCGGGGTGCAGGTCGTGCAGCACCAGCAGGTGGTCGAGGAGTTCGTCCTCGGCCAGGCGCCCGGCCAGGGCGGCGTCCGCGTGGTCCAGGACCCGGGCCAGCGCCTCGCCGTAGACCTCGGTGAGCACACGGATGGCCTCGACGGCCGCCTGCGCCATGGGCCCGGGCGCGATCTGCACCTTCTCCAGCAGCTCGTCGATGCGGGCGATCCGCGCCGCCACCTCGCCGTCGTCCAGCCGGGGGGCCGGACCGGCGCCGTCACGCGGTTCCGCGACCGCCGCGCGGCCGGGCTCAGCCATGGGACGCCCCATAGGTGGGGGAGTGCATCGTGGTGAGCGTCTTCCCCTTGCCCAGGTACATGTGAACACCGCAGGGCAGGCAGGGATCGAAGCTGCGCACGGTGCGCATGATGTCGACGCCCTTGAAGTCCTCCGGCCCGTTTTCCTCGAAGACGGGCTGACCCTGGACGGCGTCCTCGTAGGGGCCGGGGGTGCCGTAGCTGTCGCGCGGGCTGGCGTTCCAGGGGGTCGGCGGATACGGGTGGTAGTTGGCGATCTTCCTGTCCTTGATCACCAGATGGTGCGAGAGGACCCCGCGCACCGCCTCGTGGAAGCCGACGCCGATGGCCTCGTCGGGCACCTCGAAGTCCTGGAACACCTTCGTCTCGCCGGCTCGCATCATCTGCATCGCCTCCTCCAGGAACTGGAGGGCCATGGCCGCGGCGTAGGCGACGAAGTAGGGCCGGGCGCGGTCCCGTTCGATGGTGTTGCTCCACTTCGGGATGTGCCACTCCAGTGTCGTCTCCGGCAGCTTCTCGCTCTTCGGCAGCGAGATCCGCACGCTGTGCCCGGTGGCCTTCACATACGGGGTGTCGACCAGGCCGCTCAGGGCCGTGGACCACAGCCGGGCGAGCGGGCCGCCGCCGGTGTCGAGGGGGAGGTGGGAGTCGCTGTCCCGGTGGTACCAGCGCGGGCTCATCACCCAGCTGTACTTGGCGTCGAAGTCGCGCTTCTGGGGCACCGGCACGGTGGTCTGGTTCCACGGGTGGCGCATGTCGACCGGGTTGCCGAGCGGGTCGTGGGTGACGAAGGGCTCCTGGCCCTCCCAGTCCTCGTAGTAGGAGCTGCCCAGCAGGATGCGCAAGCCGAGGTTGATGTCGACGAGGTTGTTGGTGACCAGTTCGCCGTCGAGGATGATGCCGGGGGTGACGTACATGGCCTTGCCCCAGTCGTTCATGTTCTCGTAGCGGTAGTCGACGACGGCCGGATCCTGCCAGGCGCCCCAGCAGCCGAGCATGATGCGGCGGCGGCCCACCTCCTCGTAGCCGGGCAGCGCCTCGTAGAAGAAGTCGAAGACGTCGTCGTTCAGCGCCACGGCCTCCTTGACGAAGTCGATGACTCTCATCAGGCGCGACAGGTAGTCGGTGAAGGTGTTCGGCTGCGGCATCGTGCCGACGCCGGCGGGATACATCGTCGACGGATGGACGTGGCGCCCCTCCATCAGACAGAACATCTCGCGGGTGATGCGGCTGACTTTCAGGGCCTCCCTGTACACCTCACCCTCGAAGGGGTTGAAGGCGCGCATGATGTCGGCGATGGTCCGGTAGCCGTGGATGTCCCCGCGGGGTGCTGCGGTCCGCTCGGCGCGGGCCAGCACGCTCGGGTTGGTGGCCTTGACCATCGCTTCGCAGAAGTCGACGAAGACGAGGTTGTCCTGGAAGATCGTGTGGTCGAACATGTACTCGGCGGCCTCGCCGAGGTTCATGATGTGTTCCGCCAGCGGCGGCGTCTTCACGCCGTAGGCCATCTGCTGGGCGTAGTTGGAGCACGTGGTGTGATTGTCGCCGCAGATGCCGCAGATGCGAGAGGTGATGAAGCCCGCGTCGCGCGGATCCTTGCCCTTCATGAACACCGAGTAGCCGCGGAAGAGGGACGAGGTGCTGTGGCACTCCACCACTTCCTGGTTGGCGAAGTCGATCTTCGTGTAGATGCCGAGGTTGCCGATGATCCGGGTGATCGGGTCCCAGGACATGTCCACGATCTGCGGAGGTTTGCGCTCGGCGGCCCGGCTCCGGTCCTCGGTTGTGGTCATGTGCGTTCCTGTTCTCGCTGCTCGATGCGTTGGACGGGGACGAGTGCTGCGGGGGATGCGGCCCGGCATGGGGGTGCCGGGCCACAGGTCACGGGCGCCAGTAGGGGTCGTAGCCGGAGGTGAGCACCGGCTTGTTGTGGTGCCACTTCGGCTCGCGGTTGACGACGGCGTTGGTGATGCCGCGCATCCGTCGGATGAAAGCCCCGTAGGGCTTGACCATGAGGGAGGAGAAGCTGCCGCCGGGCGGCTCGTCCATGAACGGCATGAACGCGTCGGGGAAGCCGGGCATGGTGCAGCCGATGCAGATGCCGCCGACATTCGGGCATCCGCCGATCCCCGCCATCCAGCCGCGCTTGGGCACGTTGCAGTTGACGACGGGTCCCCAGCAGCCCACTTTCACCTGACATTTGGGGGAGTTGTAGTCCCGGGCGAAGTCGGCCTGCTCGTAGTACGCCGCGCGGTCGCAGCCCTCGTGCACGGTTTTCCCGAACAGCCACTGCGGGCGCAGCATCTGGTCCAGCGGGGGCGGCGGGGCCGCCCCGGCCGCGTGGTAGAGGACCCAGACCAGGGTCTCCATGAAGTTCTCCGGCTGGATCGGGCAGCCGGGGACGTTGACGATCGGCAGGCCGCCCTGCGTCAGAAAGTCCCAGCCGAGGTAGTCGGCCAGGCCCATGCTGCCGGTGGGGTTGCCCGCCATCGCGTGGATGCCGCCGTACGTGGCGCAGGTACCGGCGGCGACCACCGCCCACGCCTTCGGGGCCAGCCGGTCGATCCACCAGTTGAGGGTCAGCGGTTCACCGGTCTCCAGGTCGTTGCCGAACGACGTCCAGTACCCGTCGCCCTCGATGATGTTCTGGTTCGGGATCGAGCCCTCGATGACCAGGATGAACGGCGAGAGCTCGCCGCGGACCGCCGCGCGGTACGGTGCGAGGAAGTCCTCGCCGCCGAGGCTCGGCGAGAGCACCTTGTTGTGCAGGTTCACCTTCGGCAGGCCCGGGATGAGTCCCAGGACCAGGTCCTCGATCGCGGGCTGGCCGGCCGCGGTGAACGACACCGAGTCGCCGTCGCAGCTCATCCCCTCGGAAATCCAGAGGATGGTGATCTCTTCGAAGCCTTCGCGCGCCTCGGCGCGGCTCGGCTCGGTGGCAACGTCGTGCGTGCCGCTGTCCATGGTCATGTCGTGGGCCTCCGGTGCAGTCGGTCCCCGAGTCGGTTGTGCGCCGCGGTCACCGGCCCGGCGAGCGCGGGCGGACGGTCCTGGGCGTAAGGGTGCAGCCGGGCCGGTGCGGTCCGTCCGCCGAGGCGGTCGTCGGTCAACTCATCACCGTCGGGCAGCAGTTCCGCGGCGACCGGGTGGGTCATCCGCTCTGCCGGCGTCGCGCGCTCGGACAGCCCGGGAAACAGCCGGTCGACCATCCGTTGGTCCAGTGCCGGCATCTCAGGCCCGTTCATCGGACCGTCCGGTCCCCGGCCCGTCGGCCGGCCGGCCGCGCCGTTCTTGCGGCGGCCGGGATGGCTCGAGCGGCTCCGCCCGCCCCACGGCGTTGGGGGCCACCAGGGGCTCCAGGGGCTCGAGTTCGTCGGGCCGGAAGTAGTGGAAGCGGCCGTACCAGCCGTTCAGTTCGGCCGCGGGATCGTCGTCCAGCGTCACGGCGAGGTGCACGCTGTCGCCCACGTCGTGGAAGACGGCCGTGACCCGTGCGTTCCGCCCGGCCAGGAACATGTCCTGGGCGTCGGCACCCCGGCCCCGCGGGCGGAGCCGTACCCGGCTGCCGCCGCCCACTGGTACGCCGTCGATCGGCACCGTGTCGGTCGTAGGGGACAGACCGTCGTCGGCGCCCTCCTGCCACCAGGCGGGCCGGTCGGCCGTGGGGGCGGACGCGGGCCCGGGTGAAGTCGTGGGTGCGGTGGCCGACGAGAGCGGGGCGGGGTCCGGCGGGGTGGCAGGGGTCAGTGATCGGATGGTGCCGTGCAGCCGGGCGAAGACCTCCGGCGGCATGGTCTCCACCCGGTCCAGGATCTGGGCGGCACGCGGGTCGGTGGCCCGCGCCTCGCGCTTCTCCTGGTCGGTCAGCAACAGCGTGCGCAGCGTCAGGATCTCGTCGATCTCCGCGGCGTCGTGCAGGTCGCCCGGGCTCTCCGGTGCCACCTGCGGGTTGTCGGGCAGGATGATCGGCGAGGAGATGAGGGTGGGGCCGCAGGCTCCGTCCCGGGCGCCTGTGGAGGTGTGTTCACCCGGGGCGTCCTCGGACGGTGGTCCGCCGAGGACGGGGAACGTAAACGCGTTGTGGCACGCTCGGGCGGGTCCGAGCAGATCCGCCGGCGGGTCGATCAGCGAGATGAACTCCACGCCGTCGCCACCGACCAGCGTGTGCGTCGCGATGAGCGCGCCATGCAGCGCCTCGTCGCGAACGGCCCGCGGGTCCGGTGCCGGCCCCGTGTTCTCGGTACGGATCCGAAGACGGCAGACGTCGTCCCCGAGCCGCTCGGCGACGACGGCGGTGCTCGCGCGCACGGTGGCGCGCCGCCGTACCACGCGCCCGGCGCCCCCAGGGAGCTCTTCCCTCTCCTCTCCGGCGGGCGCGCCGACCGGAAAGGCGGACTCCTGCCTGAGCAGGTCCTCCAGGCGTACGACGAGGTCCGTCTCGCGCGGTACCGCCTTGTCGAAGGTCAGGTGCACCGTGCTGTCGTCCATGCGCAGCGACTCGACCGGACGGTGCCTCCCGTCCCGGCCGGCCTCCTCCACCTGCTTGTGCTGCACCTGCAGGTACCGCACCCGCACGCGCACCACCGCCTCCGGCTGCCGGACCCGCAGCAGGCACTCGGTCTGCTGGTACCACGAGTCGGCAGACCCCGAGATCCCGGGAGTGACGGGGCCCTCCCGCTCCACCCAGTCACGGGGGAAAAGCACGCCGAACTGCCAGCGCACCCGGTTCTTGGACGACGAACGGCGGTAGGGGTAGAGCAGGTAGCCCTCGTACAGAACGGCCTCGGCGACCGCGCTCAACTGATCGAAGTCACACCCTGGGCACTGCGGGGGCACGGCCGTACTCGCTGCTGCGACAGCGCACGCGACGTCATTGTCGACTTCGGCCTGCGGCATTCCGCCTCCTGCGATCCGTATATCTGCCTAACTCCTCCCACACCATGACATTCCTCATGCATGCACACCCGGCCAGCGCGGCGGAATTGGGCTCTTCAGGGGGATGGAGGGCACCCAGGCGCGGGCAGCGACCGGGAACGCTCAGGGAGAGGTGGTGGGGCCGTATCCCGCCCGGCGGTCTGATCGCCGGGGCAGCGGTAGCAGCCGTCGGACTGGTGCCGGTACTGCCGGCCGGCGGGGTCGCGCACTTCCTCACCACGAACCTGACCGGGCTGCGCCCGGAATGGCGCGAGATGGACCGCACGCGGGGGCGCGACTCCCGACACCGCAGACCGAGAACGGAAGACACTCGGTCAACCAGCAGGAACCGTTCCTGGAGACTGACGTTCAGGCCAGCTCACGCAGCGCCTCGCCGATCGCCGCCACTCCTTCCGCGATGCTGCCCGTCGGGCTCGCGGCGTAGCCGAGGACGAGGCCGGGGCGGCCGGGCTGTTGCCGGTGCCATGACAGCGGCTGGCATTTCACGCCCCGGGCCAGTGCTGCGGCGGCGAGTTCGGTGTCGGGGACCTCGGGCGCGTAGGTGAGGGTCAGATGCAGGCCGGCCGCCGCGCCGTGCACATGTGCGCCCGGCAGGTGTGCGGTGATGGCGTCGATCATCGCGTCGCGGCGGCGGCGGTGCCGGCCACGCAGCAGCCGCAGGTGCCTGTCGAGGGCGCCGGACTCCATCAGGTGGGCGAGAACGAGCTGCGGCAGCACGGCGTTGCCCAGGTCGGCGAAGCGTTTCGCGTCGGTGAGAGCGTCGCGGTAGCGGGGCGGCGGCACCATCCAGCCGATCCGCAGGGCGGGCGCGAGCAGCTTGGACACGCTGCCCATGTAGCAGACCTGGTCGGCCAGCAGCGCGCGCAGCGCGGGCACCGGCGGCCGGTCGTAGCGGTGTTCGGCGTCGTAGTCGTCCTCCAGGATCAGTCCGCCGTCCTGCGCCCAGTGCAGCAGCTCGCGGCGCCGCTCGCCGCTGGTGACCACGCCGGTGGGGAACTGGTGGGCGGGGGTGAGCAGGACGGCGCGCGCTGCGCTCGCGTGCAGCGCGTCGACGCGGACGCCGTCGTCGTCCACCGGTACCGGTGGGGTGGCCAGGCCTCCGTTCTGCAGGTGTTGGCGGGTGCCGAGCGAGCCCGGGTCCTCCACCGCCACGCCGTCGATGCCGTCTGCGCCCAGCACGGGGTGGAGCAGGGTGAGCGCCTGTGCGGTGCCGGCGACGATCAGCACCTCGTCCGGCTCCACCCGGATGCCGCGGCTGTGTGCCAGCCAGTCGGCGACGGCGCGGCGCAGCCGCGGGGCGCCGCGCGGGTCGCCGTAGCCGAGGTGGTCGACGGACAACTCGGCCAGTACGGCCCGTTCGGCACGCACCCAGGCCGCGCGGGGGAACGCGGCAAGGTCGGGCTGGCCGGGGGTGAAGTCGACACGGGCGTGGGCGGCGCGCAGCGCGTCGAAGACGTCAGCGCCGGGCGCGCGGGCGAACAGCGCGCCCGGCGGGGCGCTCCGCTCGCCGCCGCCGTCGCGGAGCGGGCCGGGTGCGCCGGGCGGCCTCGTCCGTGCGGGTGTTGCTGGTGGCGCGAGGGGAGCGGCCACCACGACCGTGCCGCCGCGGCGGCGCCCCTCGACATGGCCGTCCTCCGTCAGTTGCCGGTACGCCTCGGTGATCGCACCGCGCGACAGGCGCAGTTCGGCGGCGAGGACCCGGGTGGGCGGCAGCCTGCTGCCCACCGCCAGCCGGCCGTCCGCTATCGCCTGCCGCAGCCGCCCCGCCAGCCAGTCCGCCTTGCCGCCTGCGGGCACCTCTCGCGCGTCCAGCTGCAGGAAGTCGGAGCCGTACACGGCAGACCTGTCGTCCGCCGGCACCTCTGCCATCCCGCTGCCCTCTCCGGTCCCGTTCCTGCTGCTCACTTGGCCCATCGTGCCATCGGCCGCGGTGTCACCCGAGCGTCGGCCGGACCCGGTCACCGAACGTGAACTCCGGTGTGGACGGGGTCAGGACGGCGGTGACGGGGTCGACGGGCCAGTGTGCGGCGAGTTCCTCGGCGAGCGCCTTCAGCAGCTCCGGTACGGCCTGCGCGCCGCCCTCGTGCATCGCCTCGGCCACCACGAGGATCCGGTTGGTGTGCTCACCGACCGCCGAGTGGCCGCTCTGCCGGTTGGTCCAGCGGCGGGCGTGGGCCCGTCCGGCGGAGTCGGCGAAGGTCACCTCGCCGGGCGCGGGATGCTCGGCCCCGCCGCCGAAGGCCGTGTAGTGCTCGTCACCGACGGCGTAGCGGACCTCGAGCAGCGGGCCCGCGATGCGGTCGGCGTCCAGGACCGCCACCGGGACGGCATACGCCACCGAGAGGGCGTTGCACAGGTCGACCACCGGGTGGATACGCGGCAGTGTTCCCTCCTTGCGCAGCCGCCGCAGCAGCGCCTCCGCGGCGCACCGGTACTGCGTCGGCCTGAGCCCCATCCTGGCGAACGCCCGCCGCCAGGCGAGCACTTCGGGGAAGGTGCCCTCGGTGGCGTCGGCCAGCCGGTCCGCGGCGCGGGCCGTCCACGCGGCCACCCGCTCGCCGACGTCCGTGGCGGCCCCGACGCCGGTGGCGCACAGCGCGCCGGCGGTGAGTTCGGGATAGTCGCGCCAGATGGCATCCGCGTGCCGGAAACGCATGCTCATGCCACCGCCAGCCGCACGCTCAGGCCCACGAAACAGGCGGCGAACACCCCGCGGATTCCCCTTCTCAGCTTCGGCCGGGCCAGAACCTGACTGCGCACGGCGGCGGCGCACATCCCGTACGCGGCGAAGACGACGAAGGTGACCAGCATGAACACTGTGCTGAGCCGGAGCATCACTCCCAGGGAGCCTGGCTCGCCCGCGGGGACGAACTGCGGCAGAAACGCCACGAAGAACATCGTCAGCTTCGGGTTGAGCAGGTTGACCAGCACCCCGGAGGCGATCACGCGGCCCGCCGAACGCGGCTCGGCCCCCGCCTCGACGACCAGCGCATCGTCATCGCGCAGCGTCGCCCACGCCATGTACAGCAGGTAGCCGACACCGAGGTACTTCACCACCTCGAAGGCGACCGCACTGGCGTGCAGCAGTGCAGCGAGACCGGTGATCGTCGCCACCAGATGCGGCACGACGCCCAGAGTGCAGCCGAGCGCGGCGACCACACTCGCCCGCCGGCCGTGGGACAGCCCGGCAGCGAGGGTGTACACCACGCCGGTGCCGGGGGTGACCACCACCACGAGGGTGGTCAGCAGGAACGCGATATTCAACGGGACATCTCCACAGGGGTTCAAGGCCAGGGCCTCTCACCGTGCCCCACCCTTGGCCCGGCCGACAGAGCCAAAGTGCACCGGTGTGAGTGGTCCAAAAGCGGGGCGGGCCGGCGGACCGAATCCCGGCGCAGGAGGTGTCCGTCCCTGTGGAGGGCTACCGGTTGGGTGGGATGCGGTAGACCGAGACGTGCGAACGCGCGTCGGCGGTGAACTCGGTGCCGGTCCAGTCCGCGTGCCTGGACTCGAGCTCGAATCCGGCCAGCTGAGCCATGAGATCGAGTTCGGCCGGCCAGATGTAGCGGTGCGGGCTGCGCTCGAGCCGGGCCTGCCGGGTGTCGTCGAAGTGGAAGTGGTGCGAGACGACGCGCTGGTGCAGGACGTCGTAGGTGTCCAGACCGATGTAGCCGGGCTCGGAATGAAAGACGGTGGCGGTCTGACCGGGCGGGAGCTTGCGCAGCTCGGGTACCCAGAGCTCGATCACGAACCGGCCGCCGGGCGTGAGATGGCGGGCGGCGTTGCGGAAGCACTCGACCTGCTCGGATTGGGTGAGCAGGTTGGAGATGGTGTTGTAGACGAGGTAGACGAGCGTGAACGACCCGGGGGCCACGGCGGTCGCCATGTCACCGACGACCACGGGAATCGTCGACTCGTCCGCTTTGATGCGCAGTTGACGGATCATCGGCAGCGACAACTCGATCCCGGTGACGGGCACCCCCCGTTCGGCGAGCGGGACCGCCACGCGGCCGGTCCCGATGGCGAACTCGAGCGCTGCTCCGCCGCCCGCGAGTTCAGCGAGGCGGTCCACCGTCGGCACCAGGACCTCGGGCGCGAACATGCCGGTGCCGGGCGTGTCATAGCGTCGGGCCGCCTCGGCGTCCCAGATCTCCTCTTGTGCCATGCCGCCAACGTTGGCCTTTCGGTCTCGGCGATGTCCAGTGATTTCCGGGCGTGCGCACCCCTTGCCCCGAGCACGGGGAGGACACGGCATGACTCTCGGACCCAGCGGCCGGCTCGTACGCATGTACTTCGAGTCCCTGGCCTGAGCGGCGTTCAGCGTCATGGCTGCCGGACGAGCTGCCACTCCTGCGAGCCGTCCTCGACCGCGTTCTGCAGGGTCAGCGCAGCGCCATGGGCCGCACCGGTCAAGTACACGGCGGTGTTCTTGGCAGCCTGGAACTTGACGTATCCGTCGTCGGTCTCGATGAGGTTCCAGCTGCCGGTGGCGCTGTTGTCGACCCACTGGCCGATCCTCTGTCCGACGGTCGCGTTCCCTGTCCAGATGGCTGCCGCGCGGCCTCCGGACTTGTTCAGCAACGTCGTGCCGCCCTGCGGCTCGGTCACCATGTGCCAGTACTGGGTGTCCTTGTTCGCCGCTGAGCCGGCGTCCTCGAGGCGGACGTCAGGAACGTCTCCGTTGCCGATGTTCGCGTCGTTGGTCTTGTTCCCGGTGCCGATCACCTGGCCGGTCCTGCGGTTCACCAGCTGGTAGTAGGCGCCCTCCGACCGGCCGAGATCGACCTCGGCGTAGGCGATCGTCGACGTGTCCTGGTTGTTGATTATCGCGATGCGGCCGGTGCCCGCGACGTACTGCAGGTTGCGGCTGTAACCCGCCCGCGAGGTCGTCTGGTACTCCTTCCACACGCCGTCGCTGCGTCCGCTCTCGTTGACCCAGACGTTGCCGCTGCCGGCGGCGTTGTACACCAGGCGCCCGTCGGGGAGCCGGATGATGACCGGGCTGCCGTTCACCGCGAGCGGACGCGAACCGGCGTCGACCGGCAACGAGGTGACGGGGTTGCCCACCGAGCCGCGGTAGAACTGCAACGGGTCGTCGGCCATGGCATACCGGGTGTTGGTCCCGCCGCCCCAGTACTCGTACGGGAGCAGCCACTTGCCGTCCGTCGTCGGGACGACGTTCGTCATGCCCGGCCGTCCGCCCCCGATCTCCGTCTTGCCGTCGCCCATGTCCTGGGTCAGGCCTGCGACGTCGACGACGGGCTTGCTCCACTGCGTGCTGCGGCCGTTCCAGGTCTTGTGGACGAGGATCTGGCCGTGCGAGTCCGCGGCGGTGTCGTTGTCCGGATCCAGCTTCGGCACACCGGTGACCGGGTCAAAGCCGAGGTAGTCGTTCTCGTCGGAGTAGTAGCAGACGAGCTTGCCGTTGTGGACCATCAGGTACGGCTCCCAGAGGGGATCCACCTGCTTGTATGTGTTCGCGGTGGCGACGTTCCGGCCGATCGCGCCCGCGCTGCCGCCCTGCCAGCCGCCGGTGGCGATGACGTTGACGACGTTCCACGTCACGCCGTCGTCGGTGCTGGAGTACAGGGCGATCGCCATGTCACTGCGGTCTCCGTCGTTGGACGGCGTCCAGTTCGGGTCGGCTGCCTTGTGCTCGTTGTAGTAGTGGTCGTCGCCCGACACGACGCTTGCGAGGAGCAGCGTTCCCTTCTTCAGGTTGCCGACGTCCTGCGGAAGCACGTAGAGATACGGGTTCGTCCAGTTGCTGGTGTACTTCGCGTACCGAGGATGCCTGGACAGGTACGCCGGTGCCCTGACCTCCGACAGCGGCTGCCACGTCGTTCCGTGGTCGTCGCTCTTGTAGACAGGGAGCGCCTGTCTGTCGGCGCTTCCCGTCTCCGGTACGACGGTGGACTTCTCGAACGACGCGACCAGACGTCCGCTCGGCAGCTGTGCCGACTTCGGATAGACCGCGCAGTTGCCCCGCCCTTTCAGGCACGGTTCATCGCCGAGCTGGTACATGATCCCGCCCGTCGGGTTGTACGCCTGCGCGCTGCTCATGGGCAGGGCCAGCATCGCTGATCCGGCGACGAACGTTCCCAGTGCTGTCCCAAGTCTTCTTCTCTGCATAGCCTCTCCTCGGGGATGGCCATGGTGATGCTCACGAAGGTCGGATCAGGAGACGAGTACGCGTACGTCCCAGGCGCCGAGGTCCAGCGCCGTGCCCGCGGGGACGGACGTGCCGTTCAGGACGTCGGTCAACGCCATGGGGGCGGAGACACGAGCGGGCTCCCAGCTCCAGTTGTGGACGACGTGGACGCGGCGCCCGTCGGGGGAGGTACCTGTCGTCGCGGTGACCGATTCCGGGAGGTCGCGCCAGCCGTGGCGTGCGGAGGGTGTCAGCCAGGCCGCCAGCGCGCGGACGAGGGCCCGGCCGGGGACCGTGCCGACGCAGGTGACGCGGCCCTCGCCGTGGCGGCGGGTGGTGATCGTGGGCCAGCGGCCGAAGTGCGGGTGGTCGTACGCGGCGAGCACCTCGGCGTCGGTGACGGTCAGGCCGTCGGCCCAGCGGGTCGCCGTCGCTTCCTGCGGCAGCCGCAGCGGGCTGCCGGGCACGGGGTTCACCGGGATGTCGCGCGCGAGGTTGCTGAACTCGTCGTACGTGACGCCCGCGGCTTCGGTGAGGCGTCCGGGTGCCGGTTCGAGGCGGGCCCTGGCCTCGTGGTCGGCGTATCCGGTGCGCGGACCTAGGACCAGGTGGCCGCCGGCGTCGGCATAGGCCGCGAGCCAGTCGAGGGTCGCGTCGGCGGCGATGTACAACCCCGGTACGACCAGCACGGGGTGGCGGCGTGCGGCCTCCTCCGGCGCCAGGCCCTCCTGCTCGCCGCGCGGGTCGTGCAGCTGCCGGGCGTGCACGATCCGCACCTGGCGGCCGGCCTCGAACGCGCCGCGGTAGAAGGGGTCGAAGATGCGGTGGTAGGCGGCGGGATCGGGGTCGCCGTCGGCGGTGGCGAGCGGTGGGTGCTTCTGCATGAGCCACTTGCTCGGCGTCGAGTACACCATCGTGATGTCGGCGTCCGGCTCCAGCCCGGCGACGAGCGGCCCGGCCGCCTCGAACTCGGCGCCCAGTCGGGCGAGTTCGGCGTACGCGCGGCCCGGCTGGCCGCTGTGGGGAAGAACACCGCCCCAGTAGGTCTCGGCGCCGAAGCGCAGGGTCTGCCACTGCCAGTACTCGATCATCCGTGCGCCGCGCGCCACATGCGCCCACGCGGCCTGCCGCCACTGGCCGTCGTAGGCGGGGCGGTTGTCCCAGGCGAAGCCGATGGAACTCGCGTTGGTCTCGGTGACCAGGAACGGCTCCTGACGGGAGGAGAACATCCAGTCCGCGGTCCGGTACATCGACCAGACGCCGGTGGTCTTCCAGATCTGCTCGTGGTCATCGGGCGTGGGGTCGGGGAGCAAGAGACCGTCCTGCATGTCGTAGTACGGGTTGCCGGAGGCGATGTCGAGCCGGGCGGACAGCTCGTCGTCCTCAACTCCTTGGCGTGTGTAGGAGATGCAGGTGGTGACGAACTGCTCGGGGCGGACGTACTCGCGGACGATGTCGGCCTGCCAGCCGATGAACTCGGTGACCTGCCGGGCCTGGAACTCCCGCCAGGCGACGTCGTATTGAGGCTGGACGTTGCCGTCCGGCGTCCACAGGTCCGCCCACGTCGACAGGCGGTGCGACCAGTACACCAGGCCCCACTCGCGGTTGAGGGTCTCGACGTCCGCGTACGTGGCGCGCAGATGGTCGACGAAGCGCTGGAAGACGCCCTGGTTGTGGAAGAGGTGCAGGCCCGGTTCGTTGTCGACCTGCCAGCCGATGACCGCCGGGTGGTCGGCGTACCGGGCGACGATCCTGCGGATGATCCGCTCGGCGTGGAAGCGGAAGGCGGGATGGGTGAAGTCGACCTCCTGGCGGGCACCCCAGCCGAGGCGCTGTCCGGTGGCGTACTCTCCGGTGATCTCCGGGTACTGGCGGGCCAGCCACGGCGGCACGGCGTATGTCGGCGTGCCGATGATGACGGAGATGCCGCGCTCGTGGGCGCCGTCGAGGACCGGCTGGAGCCAGTCGAGGGCGAAGCGCTCGTTCTCCGGCTCCCAGGTCGACCAGACCGATTCGCCCACGCGGATCACGGTGAAGTTGGCCTCGGCCATCAGGTCGAGGTCGGTCTTGAGCCGTTCGTCGGGCCGCAGTTCGGGGTCGTACGCGGGCGTGTACTCGTGGTAGTACGCGGCGCCGAACAGGACGCGGGCGGGCAGATCCGCCATGAAGTGAACCTCCAAGAAAGTAGAGGGAGTTACTGCTTGACGCCGCCGGTGGCCAGACCGCTCTGCCAGTAGCGCTGGAGCATGAGGAAGGCGATGACGAGCGGCACGATGGAGATCAGGGAGCCGGTCACGACGAGCGGGAGCATGTCGCTGCTGGCGCCGGCCCCGCCGTTCTGCGCCTGGGCGGCCCAGGAGGAGAGGCCGACCGTGATGGGGTACAGGTTCGGATCGTTGAGCATGATCAGCGGCAGGAAGTAGTTGTTCCAGGTCGCCACGAGCGTGAAGAGCAGGACGGTCACCAGGCCGGGGGCCAGCAGTCTGAGGGCGATCCGGAAGAAGATCCGTGCCTCCCCCGCCCCGTCGATACGGGCGGCCTCGAGGAGGCTGTCCGGGACGGCGTCGGCTGCGTAGACGCGCATCAGGTAGAGGCCGAAGGGGTTGACGAGAGAGGGCAGGATGATCGCCCACGGGGTGTTGACCAGGCCGACCTCGGCGAACAGCAGGTAGGTCGGGATCGCCAGCGCGGTGGCCGGGACCATGATGGCGCCGAGTACGAGGTTGAAGGCGGCCCGGTCGCCGCGGAAGCGGAACTTGGCGAACCCGTACCCGGCGGCCGCCGCGAGCAGGGCGGCGCCGAATGCGCTGACGACGGCGTACACGGCGGTGTTGAGCAGCCAGTTGACGAAGACGCCGTCGTCCTGGGTGAACGTCGTCCGGATGTTGCTCAGCAGCTGTGGAGCATGGGAGAACCACAGGCCGAAGCTGTTGATCAGGTCCTGGGTGTTCTTGGTCGAGGCGACCAGCAGCCAGAACAGCGGGAGGAGGAAGTAGGCCAGGGCCGCCAGCATGGCGATCGTCAGCGGGGTGCTGCGGCGGGGGGACGCGGACCGGCGCCGCTTCGGTGTGGTGGGGGCCGGGCCGGCCGGTGCGGTCGTGGCCTTCGGCAGCGTGGTGGTCACTTTGCCCTCCTGCGGTTCGCGGTGAGCAGCACGGCGTAGGAGGCGATGACGATGACCAGGCCCAGGAGGAAGGACACCGTGGCCGCGTAGTTGACCTGCTGGCCGGTGAAGGCGAGGGAGTAGGCGTAGAGGTTGGCGGTGTAGGAGCTGCTGATGACGTCGGGGGCGATCTTCATCAGCAGGTTCGGTTCGTTGAACAGCTGGAAGCTGCCGATCACCGAGAACAGCAGGGTCAGCAGCAGGGCGGGCCGCAGCGCCGGGAGCTTGATCGACCAGGCGATGCGCCAGGCGCCGGCGCCGTCCATGGCGGCTGCCTCGTACAGGTCCTGGGGGACGGTCCGCAGGGCCGCGTACAGGATGATCATGTTGTAGCCGACGAACTCCCAGGTCACGATGTTCGCCAGGCTGCCGAGCATCCAGCCGTCGCTGAGGAAGTGCGGGGCCGGCAGGTCCAGATTCCGGCTCAGCTGGGCGAACGGGCCGAAGTCGGGGCCGTAGAGGTAGCCCCACATGAGCGTGGCGACCACGCTCGGCACCGCGTACGGCACGAAGATGCCCAGCCGGATCACGCGCGCAAGCCGCAGCAGGCCGCTGTCGAGCGCGAGGGCGAAGAGCAGGGCCAGCAGCAGCATCAGCGGCACCTGGATCACGAAGAACAGTGCCACGCGTCCGACGCCGTGGAGGAGTTGCGGGTCCTTGAGCGCGGTGACGTAGTTGTCCAGGCCGACGAACACCGTGCCGCCGATGAGCTGTTCCTGGAAGAGGCTGAGGTAGGCGGCGTAGCCGAGAGGGGTGAGGAACAGCAGGAGGAAGAGGATCAGGAACGGGGCTACGAACAGCGGACCTGCCGTGCTGCGGCCCACGCGTGAGCGGGCCTTGTGGGAGGCCGCGGGGGTGGCCGGCATCCTCAGGCCCCCTTGACCGTGAAGCCCTGCTTCTTGGCGTACGTCGTGAGCCGGGACTGCCAGGTGCCGAGCGCGGCGACGGTGTCGGACTTGGCGGCGAGGGACTTGCCGACGGTCTCGGTCCAGTCGGTCGCCGCCTGGTCGAGGAACGGCGGCCACTGGAACGAGGGCGAGACCGTGTCGCTGATGTCGGCGAAGATCTGGTTGACCTTCTGGCCGCCGTAGAAGGCGGGCGCGCTGCCGGTGTAACTCGCGTCTGCGAGCAGGGCCTTGGTCGCCGGGAAGAAGAACTGCTTGGTGGCGAACATCTTGGCGCTCACCGGGTCGCTGTTGAGGAACTGGGCGAACTGCGCCGCCGCGATGGGGTTCTTGGCGGATGCGGTGACCGCGGTCGTGGAGCCGCCCCAGTTGCCGGAGACCGGCTTGGCGGCGTCCCACTGCGGCAGCGGCGCCGCCCGCCAGTTGCCCGCGGTGGACTTGGCCGAGCCGGACAGGAAGGCCGGGCCCCAGGCCGCGGTGAGCCAGGTGGCGTACTTGCCCTTGTTGAACCCGGCGTACCACCCGTCGGTGAAGTCCGGGTCGGTGCTGATGACGCCCTCCTTCGCGAGCCCGCCCCAGTACTCGCCGAGCTTCTTGGAGACGGCGTCGTCGACGCTGATGGCGAGAGTGCTCTTGCCCGAGGTCGTATAGGGCTTGGCGCCCGCCTGCCAGAGCAGGCCGTGCCAGGCGGCGGGCTCGTTCGCCGCGAGGTTGGTCAGGTAGACGCTGGGGTCGGCCTTGTGGAGCTTGCGCGCCGCCGCCGCGAACTCGTCCCAGGTTCTGGGCACCTGGATGCCGTGCTGGTCGAAGATGTCCTTGCGGTACAGCATGCCCATGGGGCCGGTGTCCTGCGGTATCGCCCAGATTTGGCCGTCGGGGCCGCTGACCTGTCCCCACGTCCAGTCCACGAACTCGTCCTTCAGCGCCGTGGCGCCGTACGGGGCCAGGTTCAGCAGGCTGTTCGTGATCGTGAAGGTCGGGACCGCCTGGTACTCGATCTGCACCAGGTCCGGTGCACCGGTCCCGGCCTTCAGCGCGGTACGCAGCTTGGTGTAGTGGGCGACGCCCTGGCCGGCGTTGACGACCTTGACCTTGATCGCGGGGTACTTCTTCTCGAAGAGCGCGACCTCCTGCTCGATGTCCGGGACCCAGGTCCAGAACGTCAGCTCGGTCGGCGTCTTCATCGCCTTGTCGATGTCGGCCTGGCTGACCGGCTTGGCGGAGGCTGAGGAGCCGCCGGATGCGCTGCCGCCACCGCCGCATGCGGACAGCGCGGCTGACAGCGACACCGCTCCGGTGGCGGTGAGGAACAGACGACGGCTCATGGAGGACGAGTGGGCGAAGGATCCGGGCATGGTGAACTCCCGCCGAGGGGCGTAGATGCGTTGGGGTGTTGGGGGTAGGAGACGGCGGCACGCAGGGCGAGGGCGTGCTGTACCGGGGGATGGGGTGGGGAGTGCGCTACGGAAAGGAGGCGGGTGCGGAGGACTACGTCAGGTCGTGCTCAGGTCGTACGTCGCCCATGTCCGGGGTCGACCGGGGCGGCGGAGGCGCGGTCGAGGCGCGGACGACGAGGTCGACCGGTGGGTCGCTCGCCGGGAGAGGGTCCGCGTTCGGGTTCTCGATGGCGTGCACAAGACGCTTGAGTCCTTCCTGCGCCACGGCGTCGAACGGCTGCCGCACCGTGGTCAGGGGAGGAGTCACATAGCCGGCGACGGGGATGTCGTCGAAACCGACCACGCTGACGTCGTCCGGAACGCGCCGTCCGGCTTCCGTCAGGGCGCGGATCAGGCCGATGGCCATGTCGTCGTTCGCGGCGAACACCGCGGTCACGTCGTCGTCGGAGGCCAGCACACGGCCCGCCGCGTACCCGGACGCCGCCGACCAGTCGCCCTCCACGACCGGCGGTGCGTCCCTGCCGCGTGCGGCCAGTGCGGCCCGCCACCCCTCCAGCCGGTCCCGGGCGGCGTACCAGCGCCCGGGGCCAGCGAGGTGATGGACCGTCGAGTGGCCCAGATCCAGGAGGTGTTCCGTGGCGACCCGGGCCAGCAGCTCGGCCACGACGCCAGCCGTCACCACCTGGGGGGCGGCGAACAGCGGTGGTGCGCCGAGTACGAGAACCGGCACGTCGACGCGGAGGGAGCCCGCGCCTTCGACGGTGCTGTCGGAGCCTTCGTCGATCGGCTCCGAGATGACGATGCCGTCCACACCCTGATCGAGGAGTGAGTCCACGGCACCGGCGACGCCCGCCGGGTCGCCCTCCATCGTGTTGACCACACGGAGCGCGTACCCCATGTCCCGCACGGCCCGCTCGATACCCATGAGCAGTGAGGCGGGACCGTACAGTGCCGTCCCGAGGGTGACCACACCGATGGAACGGGTCCGTCCGGACGCCAGCGCCCGAGCCGCGTTGTTCCGCCGGTAACCGAGTTCGTCGGCGGCTTGGAGAACCCTGCGGCGCACCTCGGCGGAGACGTACGGCTCGTCGTTGAAGACCCTCGACACGGTCTTCTGCGAGACCCCCGCACGCCGCGCCACGTCCACGCTCCGCGGCACCGGGGAACTTCCGCCTCGTCCCGCACCTTGTGTCATGGCATCTCCCGATGGCCGCGCCGCATCCCCGACGATGCCGACTGTATGACGCCGGCCGTATGACTGCGCTGTCATGTCTACGCAGTCATAGGAGGCGCGTCAAGAGTTTGCGCACCACGTGGGTAACCCGCGTCCGTATGTCAGGCGCCGCGCGGCCGCCGGAACGCGACGGCCGCAGCCACCCCACCCAGCAGCCCGAAGAGATGCCCCTGCCAGCTGACCCCGGCAGCCGTCGGCAGGACGCCCCACAGGAGCGAGCCGTAGACCGCACCGACGAGGAGGCCCACGACGATGTCGCCGACGCGGCGATCGACGAAGCCGCGGATCAGCAGATAGCCGAAGAGACCGAAGACGACGCCGGACGCACCGGCGGTCGTGGAGTGCGGGGGAGCCGTGAGCCACACGCCCACGCCGGCGGCGAGGACGATCACAGTGACGACGGCGAGGAACCGGCGTATGCCGGACAGTGCGGCAAGGAAGCCGAGAACCAGCAGCGGCACGCTGTTCGCAGCGAGATGGTCGAAGCCGAAGTGCATAAAGGCGGCGGGCACGATGTCCCGCAGCTCGCCGACCTCGCGCGGGCTGATGCCGAACGTGTCCAGGGCGTTGCCGCTCGCCGCGTCGACGACCTCGAGCACCCACAGCAGGGCGACCCAGCCGGCCATCAGCATGCCGGCGTCCCTGGCACGCGCCAGGCGCGCCCCGGGCGCGGGGCGCGCCGCGCCGTGCTGCCCGTACTGTGATCCAGGGCCGTAGTGCGATCCGTACACCATGGCACCCCCTTGCTTCCCTTGTGTACTGCTCAACGCCGACAGGCCACAGCCCGGTTCCCGCCCTGTGGGCAGGCTCGGCCGTAAGGCGGCCCTGCTCGCACCAGCGCGGCATTGCTCCGTCCGAGTGGTGCATACCTGGGGAGGGTCGTAGCGTCGGTACGTGCACGACGTGTGGATCCGGACGGGCCGGGAGCGGATATGCGGGAACTCGCGATGACCAAGGTGGCCGCGGTCTGTGCTGTCGCGACGCTCGCGGCGGCCATGGGCACGGCCGCCGCTGCCCCCGCGGCCGCGCCGTCCACGGCGCGGTCCGTGGCACAGCGGTCTGCGTCCCCCGTGCTCGTCGACTGTTTCTGGAAGTCCCAGGTACGCCCCGCCGACTTCATCCTCGCCTGCGGTGACGGCAACAGCCGCCTCACCGCTCTGCGGTGGTCGCACTGGCACGCCGGCTCGGCGGTGGCCGTGGGCATCAACGCGGTGAACGACTGCCGGCCGTACTGCGCGGCGGGCCGGTTCCACTCGTACCCCGTCGTGGTCCGGCTCGACGATCCGCAACCGTGGGAGAAGCAACCGGAAGTGCAGCGCTACTCGCGTATGACGCTCACCTACCCCGGCGACAGGCCGGAGAGGGTGCCGCGCACGGTGACGTATGCGCTCTGGGACTGACACGTCGCCGGGGACTGCCGGATCCCGGGGAGGGGCATCGTCACCGGGCGGGACGGCGTGCTGCAGGGCCTGACGGTGGTCCTGCCGTGGCCGGTTCGCTCACCACCTCCACGTCGCTTGCCCGCACGTAGGCGAGACGGTGGCCGAACTGGATCTGGTAGTACTCCTCCTCGCCCGTCACGACCTGGTTCGGTGAGTCGTCGGAGGACGACTTGTCGACGTGGGAACCGACGAGGCGGCCCTGGGTCACGTACCGCTGGCCCGCGAGGAAGCTGTACGGCAGCGGCGATTCGGTCGGCGCCGACACCCCGTCCGGGTACGCGTCCTCCTCCGGGAGAGCACGCCCGTACACCGTGACCTCGCTCAGGCCGTCCTTCGGCGTCACCATCCGGCCGGTCGCACCGACGGCCGTCGGATGGAGTCTGGGGTTCTTGAACCATGCTTTCCGGCCCTGGTACCAGATCGCCGTCCACTCGCCGCTGCGCCCCGCGACCGCGAAGGACTGACCGGCCGAGACCCGCGACCCCAGGTCGTTGACGTCCTCCGTGGACTCCTCCCCGTCCGGGCGCCGGCCCGGGTCCTGGATCAGCGAGGCGTCCTCCTTCGGCTCGGTGTGCAGGCGGACGGCGCTGGAGCCGTGCGGCTTGCACGGCACACCGTCGCCGGTGCATCCGGTGAACGGCGGCTTGTGGGTGGCGTAGTCGGGCAGCACGGTCACCATGGCGCTGTCCCGCCCGGCCGTGGCCCGCAGGGGCGCGCCCAGGAGGTCGAAGTAGTGCCGCCAGTCCCAGAACGGGCCGGGGTCGTCGTGCATATGAGGGATGGTCGAGGCGGTCGGGGACGGCACGTTGTCATGGCCGAAGATGTGCTGCCGGTCGAGCGGGATGTCGTACTTCTTCGCCAGGTAGCGCACGAGGCGGGCCGAGGCCCGGTACATCTGTTCCGTGTACCAGGTGTCGGGCTGCGTGAGGAATCCCTCGTGCTCGATGCCGATCGAGCGGGCGTTGACGAACTGGCTGCCGGAGTGCCGGGCCGCGTCCTTGGTCCTGATGTGCTGGGTGATGTGGCCGTCGCTGGAGCGGACCGAGTAGTGCCATGACGGCTCCGTCGGTTCCTGGATGGTCTTGAGCATCGACGGCAGACGTGCCTCGGTGTCGTGGATGACGATGTAGTCGATCTTCTGGTCCCTGGGCCGGTCGGCCGGGTCGTAATTGCCGTACGCGTCGTCACCGATCTCGACGTACGGCGCTTTGAGCCAGGAGCAGGACACCTCCGCCGGGCACTCGACGTCCTTCGGCCGCTGTGGGCCCTGCGGGCGGGGGATGACGCCCGGGTTGGCGGGGAGGGTGACGTGCTGCCCTGCGTCGGTGGTGCGGTGCGCGCCCCGGCGGATCACCGCAAAGACGTCTTTCGCGTACGTCTGCGCCGCTGCGGTGTCGCCCGTGCCCGGGAAGCGCGCAACCGCCTCCCACCAGTCGGCCGGGTCGGCGCTGAGCGGCTTGCCGAGCTGTCGTTGCGTCGCCGCCAGGAGTGCCGCACCGCCGCGCACGTTGGCCTCGGTGTCCGTTCGCAGCCGCTCCTCCGGGGCCCCGATCAGGCGGGCGGCGAGTTGCAGGTTGGCCGGCTGTGCGGAGGCGCTGCCCCGGGCGTTCGCCTCGCGTGAGGCCTGCGGCCCCGCGAACGGCGAGGCACTCCCGCGGTGCGGTGCAGCCTGGGCCTGGCGGGCGTCCACCAGGTGCATCGGGCCATAGCCGCCGACGACGCTCGGGGAGCCCGGATGGGAGTCCCATCGCGACTGCAGGTAGGACACGCCCATGAGCACACTGCGCGGCACACGGTATTCGTGCGCGGCGGCGGTGAAGACGTCCTGCAGACGCGGGTCGTCCGCCGCGCCGCCGTCGTCGTCCGCCGGCCCGCTCAGCAGCGGCACCAGCAGCGACATCAGGAGCGCCGCCGACGCGGTCAGCCAGAGGATCCGGCGGCGCCCCCGGAGGGCGCCGGGGACACGGGGGGCGGCACGTTCACTCATTGCAGGGGCCTCCGACCATGCTCGACGCAACCAGGACAACGGAGTTGCCCTTCGCACCACCCCTCGTACGTTTCCGTGCCCGACACGCCACGTCGCGCCAACTGTCACCGTCCTGGACCAGCCGTCCGGCAGAGGCCACCCGGTCGGCGGCAGTACGTCCGTCACGGCAGGGAGCGGGCGAAGTGCCCGTGCTGAACGGTGGAGTCCGGTACCGGCGGCGTGCCGGCTCAGTCCTGGACCGGGTCCACCTGCCAGTCGGGATGCCCCGGCATGGGCGGGGTCTGTGCCCCGTACAACCACGGGGTCAGGAACGGGGTGAGGTCCTCGCCGGCCACCTCGGACGCGAGCGCGACGAAGTCCCGCGTGCCGGCGGCCCGGCCCCGGTACGTCGTCACCCAGGACCGCTCGATCCGGTCGAAGGTCTCCTCGCCGACCTTCTCCCTCAGGGCGTAGAGCACCAGCGCCGAGCCGTCGTACCGCATCTGCTTGAACAGGGTCGGCTCGGTGGGTTCGGCGGGCGCCCCGTCGTCGTGGCGCCACTGGTCGTGCTGCTCGTACGCCGCCCGCATCGCGTCCTCGATGCTGAGGCCACCGTGTGCGTCGGAGTAGAGGCGTTCGTAGAAGCGGGCGTGCCCCTCGCTCAGCCAGAGGTCGGACCACTGCCGGATGGCGACGCTGTTGCCGGTCCAGTGGTGGGTCAGCTCGTGCACGAGGTCGCGCTCGGCGTCGACCTGGTCACCCAGCAGATCGGCCCTCGGTACGACGGACAGGGACTGCGTCTCCAGCGCCACCGGCAGGTCGGTGTCCCCGACCAGCACGCCGTAGCGGCGGAACGGGTACGGGCCGAGCCGCCGTTCCAGCCAGGCCAGGTGCTCGGAGGTGAGCGAGCGGTAGGCCTCGGTGTCGGTGACCAGGCCACCGGGGACCGCGTCCCGGACGGGCAGCCCGCGCGGGCCGGTGCTGTCGACGAACGTGAACCTGCCGATCGCCACCTGGATCAGCTGGGCCGCGACCGGGTGCTCGGAGTCGTACGTCCACCGGAGTCGTCCGTCGGGGCGCCGGACGCGCTCGACGAGTCGGCCGTTGGCCACTGCGCTGAGGCCGGGCGGGGTGGTGATGCGGAAGGTGACCGGCGCACGCAGGCTGGGGTGGTCGTTCGCCGGGAAGATCATCTTGGCGCCGTTGGGCTGCGGACAGAGCACGGTGCCGTCGGGCGTGGGCACCCAGCCGTACGCCTGGATCGCGTCACTGCGGTGCCGTTGCTGCGTCGGATCGGCGGTGTAGGCGACCTGCACGGTGAAGGCGCTGCCGTCGGGGATCGGCTTCGCGGGAGTGACGACGAGTTCGTCGCCGTCGCGTACGGCGGTCGCCCGTGCGCCATTGACGGTGACCGTGTGCAGCGTGTTGCCCGCGAAGTCGAGGTTGAAGCGGGACAGGGCCTGCGTGGCGGTGGCGCTGATGGTGGTGCGGGCGTCGAAGGGCGTTCGCGGTGCCCGCCAGTCGAAGGCGATGGTGTAACGGCGCACCGTGTAGCCGCCGTTGCCGTCGAGCGGCAGGAGCGGGTCGCCGATGCCCGGGGCGCCGGGGGAGGGGGCCGGGCCGGACGACGCGCCGGACGGGCCGGGGGCGGGCGAGCCGGGGTGGGCGGGGGACCGGTGGCCGCCGTAGGGGAGGGTGCTGATGAGCACGGCGGCACCAGTGATCACGACGGCGCCGGTGAGGGCGACGGCGAGGGCCGTGCGGCGGGTACGGAGGCCACGACGGGGACGCTCCGTCCCAGCCGGTTCGCGCGGGGGGCACGGGAACGACGCCTTCACCGGAGCACCCCGTGGGTGCCTCGGCTGCCGACAGTCGTGATCTCCATGGCCGCACTATGTCAGCAAGCATCGCTAAATCCGATTATGTCCTGACTTATTCCGCTGAACGCCGCCTGAATTCGCCCCGATTCACAAGGGTCGCGAAGAGCCCCGTTCGTGTGACGCCGTCCGCGTCCGACAGTCGGGAAACGGAACGCCACCTTACTCACCCCAACAGACCAACAACGCAGCGTAAAGGCCTTGTCCCGACTGGCCCGTCCCCCATTCGGAGTTGCGGCCGCACGGGGGTCATGAGTCGGTAGGAGTCGTGTCCTGCCGGATCTCACCATCAGGAGGAGACATGGGCACCAAGCAGAAGGGCCATTCGGCCGACAAGCTGTCCGTCGTTTTCACCGTCCGAGTGATCGAGGGTGGCGAGCAAGGGTTCCTGGATCTGTACGACAAGATCCGCAAGACCGTCGCCCGCACCCCCGGCCACATCGTCGAGCGGCTGGGAGAACCCGTGGACGACTCCCGTCAGTGGGTGATCACCAGTGAGTGGGAGACGCCCGAGGCGTTCTTCGCCTGGCAGCAGAGCGAGGAGCACCGCGAACTGGTCGCTCCGCTGCGCCAGTGGGTCGACTCGACGCAGTCGCTCCGGTTCCGGGTCGTCAAGGAGACCGTGGGGGCGGCGTCATGACGCGTACGACCAACGGCCCCATAGCCGTACTCGGACTCGGCGCCATGGGCACCGGCCTGGCCACCCGCCTCCTCGACCAGGGAGTGCAGGTTCGGGTCTGGAACCGCACCGCGGAACGGGTCGAACCGCTCGTCAAGGCGGGCGCCTTCGCGGCGGCCCGCCCCGCTGACGCCGCCGCAGGCACGAGCGCCGTCATCTGCTCCGTCGCCGACGGCGAAGCCCTCGGCACCGTGCTGCGCGGACCGGACGGAGTGTTGGCGGGCGGGCCCTACCCCGGTGTCCTGATCTGCGCCAGCACCGTCGCTCCCGACGAGGTCGTCCAGATTGCCGGGGACGTCCCCTCCGTTCTGGACGTCGGCATGCTCGGCAACCGTGACCACGCCCGCGACGGCGAGCTGCGGCTGTTCGTCGGCGGCGAGGAGCGGGTGTTCAACGCCGGCCGCCCGCTGCTGGAGATGCTGGGCAAGGAGGTCGTCCATCTGGGCGCACTCGGTTCCGGCATGCGGATGAAACTGCTCCTCAACCTGCTGATGGGCATAGAGGTGCAGGCCCTGGCCGAGGCCACCGAACTGGCGACCGCCTCCGGACTCGACCGGCAGCTGGTCCTCAAGACGATCGCGGGCAGCGGCTTCGCCTCGCCGGTCATGGCGTTCAAGTCCAAGCGCCTGGCCTCCGGCCGCTTCGACAAGCCGGACTTCCGGCTGCGGCTGATGGCCAAAGACCTCATGCTCGCTTCCAAGCAGGCCGCGGCGGTCGGCCTGAGTCTGCCGCTGGCGACCGCCGCAGCCGAAACCCACGTCCGCGCCGCCGGGCAAGGACTGGGTGACGAGGACTGTGCCGCGGTCGTCCGCGCACTCACACCGAAACCGGGAAGCGATACATGATCATCGACATCCACGGGCATCTGTCCCCACCGGAGGCGGCCGAACGCTTCCCCATGCCCCCCAGCCTCACCGACGTCGACGGCATGCTCGCCGCTCGCGCCGAGGCCGGGATCGACCTGACCATCATCGGCAGCCCCGTCGGCGCCGGCGCGATGGCGCGGGTCCCGGGCGTGGACAACTACGCGCAACCACGCGACCGGCTGCGCGGCTTCCACGCCTGGATGTCCGGCCTGATCGCCAAGTTCCCGGACCAGTTGCGCGGGTACGTGTACGCCAACCCGTTCGGCGACGACGATCACCTGGAAGGGGTGCGGGAGACCCTGGCGGACCCCGCCTTCGTCGGGCTGATCACCACGTCCAGCGTCCACGGAGAGCTGCTCGGCTCCCCGCGTGCCGACTCCTTCTTCGCGCTGGCCGCGGAGGCGGGGGTGCCGGTCATGGTGCACGCCCCGGCCGAACCGGTCGGCACGGAACGGGTCGACGAGTTCGGTTTCGTCGAGCAGATCGGCCGGTTCAGCGACGTCACCATCGGCATGGCCATGATCGCGTTCGCGGGATGGCTGGACAAGTACCCCGATCTGCGGCTGATCGGCGCAACCGGCGGCGGCGCGATGGCGCTGCTGCCGGAGCGACTGCAGACGGCGGCGCGCCCCCGGCACTGGGCCGGGGGGGCGCCGCCCTCCGGCCAGGCCGCGGCGCCGGCCACCGCCCCGCCGGGTGCCGACCCGGCCGCGGCGCTGAAGCGCATGTACGTCGACACCAGCCCGTTCAGCCCGGCGCACCTGAGCCTCAACGCGGAGGTGCTGGGGCCCGAACGGATGCTGTTCGGCACCGACTCACCGCCGATGGCGGCGCCGCTGGAGGACTTCATCCGCATGATCGAGAAGCTGCCGGTCGACAAGGCGTCCCAGCAGCGCATCCTCGGCGGCAACGCCGAGGCCGTCTTCGACCTGAGGAGTCGTCCGTGATCACCACGCAAGACGCCGTCACCGCGGCCGAGCGGTGCACCCCGGAGTACCGGCGCAACCCGCACGCGGTGTACGCCCTGCTCCGGGAAGCGGCGCCGGTCTGCCCCATGAAACCGCCGCACGGCAACGAGACGTACCTGATCACACGGTACGAGGACGCGCGGGCCGCCCTGTCGGACCCGCGGTTGAGCAAGGACATGTACGGCGCCATGGACGCCTACCGGAGCATCTTCGGTGACTCGTCCGTGGCGCTGGACGACAACATGCTCAACTCCGACCCGCCCAAGCACACCCGGCTGCGCAAGCTGGTCAACTCCGCGTTCACCCCACGACGTGTGGAGGCGCTGCGGCCGCAGATCCAGGACATCGTCGAGAGCCTGCTCGACGAGTGCCCGACCCGGGAGCCCTTCGACCTGCTGCCCGCCTTCGCGTTCCCGCTGCCGATCATCGTGATCTGCGAACTGCTCGGCGTGCCGGCGCAGGAGCGGTCGCGGATGCAGCACCTGTCCACCACCGTGGCGCAGACCGGTTTCAGCGAGGAGTCCAAGCGGGCCCAGCAGAAGGCCGAGGAGGATCTGCACGCGTACTTCACGGACCTCATCGAGGCCAAGCGCAGCCACCCGGGTGACGATCTGCTGAGCGCGCTCACCGCAGTCCGGGACAACGACGGCGGGCTCACCCAGAACGAGCTGGTCTCCACGGCGTTCCTGCTGATGTTCGCGGGCCACAAGACGACCGCGTACCTCATCGGCAATGCCGTCCACCACCTGCTGTCCCATCCCGCACAGCTCCGCGCCGTGCAGGAGAACCCGGAACTGGTCGGCCCGGCGGTCGAGGAACTGGTGCGCTACGACGGCTCCGTGGAGACCTCGACGTTCCGCTACGCGACCGAGGACGTGGAGTACGGCGGGATGCGGATCCCGAAGGGCGCCCTGGTCCAGGTCGCGCTCAGTGCGGCCAACCGCGACCCGCAGAAGTTCGACGCCCCGGACGAGCTCGATGTGCTGCGGCCGGGGAACGCGCAGAACGCCCATCTGGGGTTCGGGCACGGCAGCCACTACTGCCTGGGAGCACCGCTGGCCCGGCTGGAGATGCAGCTGGCTCTCACCGGCCTGTTCGGCCGGTTCCCGAGGATGACTCTGGCCGACCCCGCGGGCGAGGCGAAGTGGATGGAGGTTCCCTTCCCGGCCTTCCGCGGCCTTGCGGAGCTGCCGGTCGTGCTTGATCCCGCCGGGTGACCGACAGACCGATCCGCTCACAACAACGCCGAACGGGCCCCTCGGGGGAGGGGCCCGTTCGGCGTTCTCGGAAATGGTTGCAGCGGCTCACAGTGACATCCATCACGCGGACTTCGCGCGTCAACGTGGTTCGGTAGTACAAGGCGGCCGGGCGATATAGAGGGACTTGCCGCCTGGAAGCAGACATACGGCGCACATGGGCCGATGGCGTGAATGCGACTCGCTTCCTCCACGCTGTCGGCCCCTCATGTACGGCTTCCTGACAGAGCGCCAGACCTTGTCGTGTTCCAGTGAGCCGGTTCAGCACACCCCTGCGCTCGTTTCAAGGGCCTTCGGCGACTACGACGCCGGGTAGTAGCGGCGCTCGTTGCCCCTCCTTCACTCGGGTTTTAACAATGACGGCCCCAGAAGGCGTCACCGCAGGTCAGGCACAGCGTCCAAGCACAGCTGACCCCACCGGAGGCACCGCCGCGACGACCGAGCGAGGTCCACATGAGGAAGCACCGCAGGAAGACGCGCCACCGGCACATAGCCATCGCTGCCGTCGCACTGAGCGCGCTGGCCATACCGTCCGCCGCCATGGCCTGTCTGAACGATGAGGACACCGAGGGCGCCGAGTCCTACGGTCAGTGGGAGAACTGGAAGAACGCGTCCTCGGAGGAGCGGTGGCAGGGCCGCGAGTGGACCTCGCGGCCCTCGGCGCCGGCTTCGCAGGCACCCACCGCGCCGACCTCGACGGGAGCCTCAGAGCCAAAGACGTCCGCCTCCGCGTCTCCGAGCACCACCGACGCGGCGGCCCCGGCATCCGGCGCCGTGGCTCGCGTCGTGGCCCTGGTCAACAGCGAGCGCAGCAAGGCCGGTTGCTCGCCGGTGACCGTGAACGCGAAGCTCACGAAGGCCGCCCAGGACCACAGCGCGGACATGGCGAGCCACAAGAACATGTCGCACACGGGCTCCGACGGTTCCGACCCGGGCGAACGGATCACGCGCGCCGGCTACAACTGGAGGACCTACGGCGAGAACGTCGCCTACGGCTACTCCAGCCCCGAGCAGGTCATGGCGGGCTGGATGTCCAGCCCCGGCCACAAGCGCAACATCCTGAACTGCGGTTTCAAGGAGATCGGTGTCGGCCTCGCCCAGCCCGGCAACTACTGGACGCAGAACTTCGGCACGGCCCGCTGACCGCTCGACCGGCAGCAAACCCGTCGCGCCGGCGGCGTCACGGGTCACTCCCGGCGCGCAGGAGGGGACGGGGTGGTCCCGGGAGCCGGTGCTTCGTCTGTGCCGCGGTCTGTGTCGTGATGGAAGCCGTTGGTGTGGATCCTGTGCCTGAGGTAGTGGACCGGCCTGAGTCCGGGTGCGCGTTGGATCACCACCATGGCCGCGTCGTCGCCCAGCAGCCCGCCGACGTGGGCGACGAGGTCCTCGTGGATGTGGTGCAGCAGGGCTTCGGGACCGCTGCCGGTCCACCGGGCGACGCGTTCGGCCAGCGGATAGAAGGACCCGTTGGCGTCTCTGGCCTCGATCACGCCGTCGGTGTAGAGCAGCAGTGTGTCGTCGTCCTCCAAGGTGAACGGGTCGGGCGTGAGGCCGGTCCTGGGTAGCTCGCACATGCCCAGCGGGGGCTCGGGGTGGCGGGCGTACAGGGTGGTCACCTGGTCCCCGCGCAGCAGCAGGGGTGGAGGGTGCCCGCAGTTGATCATCTGGGCCGGGGAGCCCTCGTCGGGGATGTCGAGTATCAGCGCGGTGACGAAGCGCTCCTGCAACTCGTCGACGGCCTCGGAGAGAGGGGCGTGCTCGGACAGATGCCGGCGGATGCTGCCTTCCAGGGTGCCTGGGAGGTCGACCAGATTGCTGCATCGGTGGGCGGCCTCCCGGAAGGCGCCCATCAGAAGTGAGGCCTCGCTGATGGAGGGCAGGCCTTTGCCCCGGACGTCACCGATGATCAGTCGGGTGCCGTCCGCGGTGCGCGTCGCCGCGTAGAGGTCGCCGCCGATCTGCGCCTCGTCCTCGGCGGCCAGGTACAGCGAGGCCATCCGCAGCGGGCCCATTCTGTGCGGAAGCGGCCGTAGAACCACCCGTTGTGCAGCTTCGGAGACAGACCGCACCCGGGCCAGCTGACGCACGCGCCGCTCGCGCTGCCGACAGAAAATCACCAGCAGGAGCGAGATGACCGCCAGGGCGGCGATCTGCACCTGGTGATTGGGGGTGAACCCGCCACGCAGCACGGCGATGACGGTCTGGGCGGTCACGGTCAGTGCGCCGATGAACGCGGTGAGTCGGGAGCCGGCGAACGACGGGGTGATGGCGGGTGCCACGACCAGAAGGGGCCCGAGATGGATGTGACGCGGGGCCATGACGTCCACGACCGTGATCACGACGATCAGCGCAAGGGGAATGGACACCAGCGCGTGGCCCGGTTGCCATGGCTGCCGCAGATCGGCAAGGCGCCGCTGCAGACCCATACCTACAGTCTGCGCTCTTGTCGAGGCGAAGCAGGCCGCAGTATGCCCCGGGTCGCAACCTGAGGCGCCGGGGCTTTGAAACCCGACCATCTCGAGCCCATGTCGATTCCGTCGGCCCCCGTTCGTCGGTGGGGTGTAGGAAGCTCGTGAGGTACTGGGAGGCACCATGAAGTACATGCTGCTCGTCTGCGGCGACGACACTGCAGACGCCTCGGGCATGGCACCCGTTGAACCCTGGGTCGAGGAACTGGGCACCGAACGCGGCGTAAGGCTGCACGGCCACCCACTCGCCGCGCCCGCCGATGCCGTCACCGTGAGGGTGCGCGGCGGGGAGGTGCTGCGCTCCGACGGCCCGTTCGCGGAGACGAAGGAGTACGTCGCCGGCTTCGACGTCCTGGAGTGCGACAGCCTGGAGGAGGCGATCGATGCGGCCGCCAGGCACCCCGTCGCCACCATCGGGGCCATGGAGGTGCGCCCCTTCCGGGAGGACGAGGATGCCGAGGGACGGATCCGTCGGCTGGACGCCGAGCTGACCGGGGCGGCCCGCGAACGGGACGTCGAGCGTGCGCTGGCCTGCTACGCCCCGGACGCCGAGATCTTCCTCCCCGCGAACGGGACCGAGCCGGTCGGACCGGACACTCTCCGCAAAGCACTGCACACGCTCTACGCGGACCTGACCGGTTCCGTCGACCGCGAGGTCCTCTCCTACCGGCTGCGTGTGGATGAGAGCGTCGCCTTCGCCCACAGCCTGGTACGGATCAGGGGAACGCGATCCGACGGCACCCTGCTGGACCGGACCCTGCGCGTGACCACCGGGTACCGCGCCCCGGCCGACCGCTGGCTCATCGCCCACGAGCACGTGTCGGCCCCCCTCGACACCCCGGTCACCGAGGAGCGGCCATGAAGTACGTGATGTTCATCTGCACCCCCGTAGGCGACGAGGAACTCAGCCCCGAGGAAATCGCCGAGGATCCTCGCTTCACCGAGTACATCGACGAGGTCCGCAGCCGTGACGTCGTCCGGGGCGGGGCACGCCTGCGCCCGGCCTCCGACGCCACGACTGTCCGCGTGCAGGGCGATGAAGTCCTGCTGAGCGACGGGCCGTTCGTGGAGTCGAAGGAGTACGTGGCCGGCTTCGACATCGTCGAGGTGGCCGACCTCGACGAGGCCATCGCGCTCGCCTCCCGGCACCCCGCCGCACTCGGTGGCGGCTCGGTCGAGGTGCGGCCGGTCTGGGAGTGAGCGCCACGGGAACCGTCGAGGAGGCCGTCGCTGCCGCCTTCCGCGAGGAGTGGGGCCAGGTCGTCGCCACCCTGATTCGGGTGACCGGCGACTGGGACCTCGCCGAGGAGTGCGCGCAGGACGCCTTCGCCCAGGCCCTCGACCGGTGGCGGCGCGACGGAGTGCCGCGCCGCCCCGGCGCCTGGCTCACCACGACCGCCCGCAACCGCGCCCTGGACGTACTGCGCCGGGAACAGGTGGGCGCGGCGAAACTCCGGGAGGCGGCCGTGCTGGCACGCGACGAGGGGCCGTACGACCCCGACCATGAGGACGACAGCGGCGTTGAGGACGACCGGCTGCGGCTGATCTTCACCTGCTGTCATCCGGCGCTGCCCATCGAGGCCCGGGTCGCACTGACCCTGCGCACCCTCGCCGGGCTGACCACACCCGAGATCGCCCGCGCCTTCCTCGTCGCCGAGCCGACGATGGCGCAGCGGCTGGTGCGGGCCAAGCGGAAGATCCGCAACGCCGGGATCCCGTACCGGGTGCCGCCCGCGCATCTGCTGCCCGAGCGCACGACCGGCGTCCTCGGTGTGGTCTACCTGCTGTTCAACGAGGGGTACGCCGCCACCTCCGGCGCCGATCTGCTGCGCACGAACCTCTGCGCGGAGGCCATCCGGCTCGCCCGTCTGCTGGCCCGGCTCATGCCCGACGAGCCGGAGGTGCTCGGCCTGCTCGCGCTCCTGTTGCTGCACGACGCCCGCCAGGAGACCCGAGTGGATGCGGCGGGCGAGCTGGTGACGCTGGAGGACCAGGATCGTACGGCGTGGGACCGAGCGGAGATCGACGAGGGCACCGCCCTGCTGGAAACCGCGCTGCGGCGCGGCCGCCCCGGGCCGTACCAGATCCAGGCCGCCATCGCCGCCTGCCACACCAACGCCGTCACGGCCGAGGAGACCGACTGGGCCGACATCGCCGCGCTGTACAGGGAGTTGGAACGGTACGTGCCCTCCCCCGTGGTCCGGCTCAACCGTGCGGTGGCCGTGGCCATGGCGGAGGGTATGGAGGCCGGCCTCGTCCTGCTGGCGGAGCTGGAGCAGGAGCGCGAACTCGCCGGCTACCACCTGTTGCCCGCCACCCGTGCGGATCTGCTGCGCCGCAGCGGCCATACGGCGGAGGCGGCCCAGGCGTACGGGCGGGCCTTGGAGCTGGTGGAGAACGAAGCTGAGCGCCGCTTCCTGGAAAAGCGGCTCGCTGAGTGTCGATCTGCGTAGGGCGCGTTCGTCGGAGGGTTGAAAGCGTCCCCCCGACACCGGAGGTTCCCATGACCGCCCCATGGCGCAAGCGCCGCAACCGGAAGATCCTGGCCCGGCTGCTCCGGGCGCGCCGCGCACCTGTCGTCCCGCGTGACGGTGCCGCACAGGCACCGGGCTCCCCGGACGTCTGGCTCGCGGGCCTCCGCCTGGGGGCTGACCGATGACCGCCCCACCCCCCACCCCCGACCCCCGGCGCTGGAGCGCCCTCGCCCTGCTGTGCCTCGCCGGGTTCATGGTCATCCTCGACTCGCAGATCGTCGTCCTCGCGCTGCCGTCCGTCGCCGACGGCCTAGGCTTCTCCGCGAGCGGCACCCAGTGGGTCATGAGCGCCTATCTCGTCAGCTTCGGCGGACTGCTGCTCCTCGGTGGCCGCACCGCCGATCTGCTGGGCCGTCGCCGCGTCTTCATGACCGGTACTGTGCTGTTCGGCCTGTCCTCGCTGCTGTGCGGGTTCGCCTGGACGGCCGGTGTACTCGTGGCCGCGAGGGCCGTGCAGGGTGTCTCGGCCGCCGTCATGGCGCCCACCGCGCTGTCGATCCTCCTGAACACCTTCGAGGAGGGGCACGAGCGCAACAAGGCCCTCGCCATCTGGTCCGGCAGCGGCGGCTTCGGCGCCACCGCCGCACTGCTGATCGGCGGTCCCCTCACCGACGTACTCGGCTGGCAGTGGGTGTTCTTCCTGAACGCGCCCGTCGCCCTGCTCCTGTTGGCCCTGAGCCCGGTGCTGCTGCGCGAGAGCCGCGCCGAGGCACGTGCCCGTTCCTACGACCCGATCGGCGCGCTCACTGCCACAGCCGCACTCGTCATCTGCGTGTACGCCGTCGTCGAGGCGCCCCGCGCCGGCTGGCTGTCGGCGCAGACGCTCGGCCTGCCGGCCCTTGCCGCCGCGCTGGCGCTGCTGTTCCTCCGCGTCGAGGCCCGGTCCACAGCCCCCCTCGTACCTCCGCGGCTGCTGCGTTCACCCTCGGTGAGCGGCGGCAACCTGGTGGTGTTCCTGCTCGGCAGCTGCGCCTTCGGGATGTCATACACCCTGTCCCAGTACGGCCAGGGCGTCCTCGGCCTCTCGCCGCTGCGCTTCGGCCTCTACAACGTCGTGATGCCGGCGGGTGCCGTCGTCGGCTCGTACGCAGGGCAGGCCCTGGTCACCCGGATCGGGGCACGACCTGTCGCAGTCGGCGGGCTCGCCCTGGTCGGCATGGGCAGCCTCCTGCTCGCCGGGGTGCCGGTGGCCGGCGGCTTCGCCCGTGACCTGCTCCCCGGGCTGCTTCTTTTCGGGCCCGGCCTCGGCGCCTGCGCGGTCGCCGGCTCGATCGCCGCACTGACGGGTGTGGCCGAGCGGGAGTCGGGGGTGGCGTCGGGCATCAACACCGCGGCCTTCCAGATCGGCGGCGCCTTCGGAGTCGCCGTCGTCACCTCCGTCGCCGTGTCCCACGCCGACAAAGCGGAGCGACTCGCGGCCCTGACGCAGGGTTACCGGGCCGCGTTCACGGCGTGCGCCGTCCTTGCGGCGGCCGGGGTGGCCTGCGCGCTGGCGCTGGTGCGCCGGTCCGGACCGACGGTGCGGACCGAGCGGAGTTGGGACGTCACGGTGCGTCAAGTGCGTTCGTGATCACCCTCATCCCGCCGCGCGCCGCGCCGCGGCGGGTGGTGCTGAACTGGCGGGGCGTCGACCGGACCCACCGCCCGGCAACTCCCGGGCCCCGACCGCTCACCCGTACCCATGCGGCACAACTCCTTGGAACTGGCCCACACTTGCGGGATGGGGAGGGCGGAGTGCCCTGCAAGGCGATCCCGAAGTCCTCCTGACCGCCGAACGCAACCTCGCCCGGCCCCTGTTCGGGGAGGCGCCCGCACATGTCTGGGCTTCCCGTCCAATCCGACTGCGGGCAGGGCGCCTTGGCGGCGTCAATGGTTGCCGATCTCAAGGGCGCGGCCTCCCGCATGTGCCGAGGACGCCCAACTCGGCCGTCTCATGCAGGAACTGCGAGACGTCCTGATCGTCCCCGGCACGAACCTGCGCATGGTCACCACATGGCAGCGGCCGCAAGCAGCGAAACGGGGGAGCTCGGCCTTTTCCGCGCCGTCGAGGTACACGATCAGCTCGGTGCGGTGGGCGTACCCGTCGCTGGTGGCGTCGTGCAGTGTGTGCAGCGCGGGACTGCGGACGGCGGGAAGCGCAGAGTGGGCGCGAGGGGTGCCGTCGCAATGTTCGTGAGGTACCGCCCACGTCCGCCTCGCCCGACTCACCGTCAGGCAACTAATGGCATGACGGCTTTCTGTTCGGCACGGGGAGAAACCGAGTGGTCGACAGCGCGTGTTCAGCGGGGCGGAGGACGGCGCCTGCGGTCCGTCGACGCTCGCGTCTCGGTGCCGGGCCAGGCCGCCGAGCTGCCAATTCTGCCGGTATCAATGGATTTGTCCGTCTCGAGATGCCGCATCACGGGTGCGGGTCTAGTGTCTAGAGGTGAGAGCCGCAGGGGTACGCCCCGGCCGGCGAGGTACCTGCACAGCGAGGACCGCGACCGTAGCGCCGCCCCGCGCAACATTGCGCGGCTGACAAGCGGCGTCGGCGGCCGAGAGGTGCTTCTCATAGTCATGCGGCGACGCCTATGACCGCGCCCCGCACGCTCCGTTTGCTGCGGCCGCGGCCGTCCATCTCGTGCGTGAGAGTCGCGCGAGACGATGGAAGGAAAGGTATAGCCATGCGATCAACTCGCACGAGGCGTCTCATTGCGATGTCCGCCAGCACCATCCTCGTGGCTGGTGGCGCAGCGATCGGCGCATCGGGCGCGGCCTCGGCGGCCGTCCCGACCACCAACGACCACAACTACAGCTCCTACGACGACGATCATCACGGGTGGGACGACGACGACCACGACGATGACGACGACTGGGACGACGACGACAACGGCCATGGCGACAACGGCCACGACGATGACGACGATGACGACAACGGCCACGGCGATCATGACGATGACGACAATGGCCACGGCGACAACGGCGATCATGACAATGGCCACAACGGCAATGGCCACAACGGCAATGGCCACAACGGCAATGGCCACAACGGCAATGGCCACAACGGCAACGGCCACGGCAACGGTGGAGGCCACGACTGACAGGCGCTGTCGGAACCACCGCTGACAGTCGCACAGGTATCCCCTATCCCCGCGATGCGCGACTCTTCTCCGGGAGCCGCGCATTGCGCGCGCCCGCCTGCCCCGGCCTTGTCGATCCGTCCCCTTCGGCGCGCGCGATCGGGCCGGAACTGGTCTGCTGGAATCGCAGGGTTGTAGCCCCCGATCCGGGGAGAGATCCATATGAGTACATACCGAGTCGCGCAGGTCGCGGCCCCTGGCGGGCCATTCGAGATCGTTGAGCGTGAGGTACCGCAGCTGGGTCCGGGCCAGGTACGGCTGGCCGTGGACGCCTGCGGGATCTGTCACAGCGACGCCGGCATGGTCGACGGCGCGTTTCCGGGCGTTCGGTTTCCTCTGGTTCCCGGGCATGAGATCGCCGGGCGCATCGAAGAGCTCGGTGAGGGCGCGGAAAGCCGCGGCTGGCGCGCTGGTGAGCGGGTGGCGGTGGGCTGGTTCGGCGGCAGCTGCGGCCACTGCACGCCCTGCCGGCAGGGCGACTTCATCGTGTGCGTGAATCTGAAGGTCCCCGGATGGGCATACGACGGCGGCTTCGCCGAGGCGGTGATCGCACCGGTGGATGCCCTCGCCCGGATCCCCGACGCGCTGGCGCCCACGGATGCCGGGCCCTTCGCCTGCGCCGGTGTGACCATGTACAACGGACTGCGGCGCAGCTCCGGACAGCCGGGTGACCTGGTTGCTGTACTCGGCCTCGGCGGTCTCGGTCACCTGGGGGTGCAGTACGCCGTCGCGATGGGCTTCGAGACCGTGGCCATCGCCCGCGGAGCTGCCAAATCCGACTTCGCCAAGCAACTCGGCGCGCACCACTACATCGACAGCACGGCGGACACCCCCGTCGCGGACGCGTTGCAGTCCCTCGGTGGCGCCAAGGTCGTGCTGGCCACCGCCGGCAGCTCCGACGCGATCACTGCGACCGTCGACGGGTTGTCCCACCGCGGCGAGCTGGTGGTCATCGGCGCGACCTTCGACCCGATGGGCATCAGCCCGGTCCAGCTGATCATGCAAGGTAGGATCGTGCGCGGCCACCCCTCCGGCACCGCGCAGGATGTGCAGGACACCATGGCATTCAGCGCCCTGCACGGGATCCGCCCGATGACCGAGATCATGCCGCTGGACCAGGCCGATGAGGCCTATCAGAAGATGCTCTCCGGCGCCGCACGGTTCCGTATGGTGCTCACTCCCCGCTGAAGACACCCCGCCCACGCTCCAGCATCTCGAGGCGAAGCCGATCCATGACCACATCACGGGACCTGATGATCATCGCCATCGACGTGGCGCCCAGCCACCCTGGGGAACAAGGCGACCTCTCGCTCGCTCTCGCAGGAGCCGAGGTGCTCGACCTCCTCGATGCCCAGGCCATCACCCTGGACGGCGATCACATCGTGCCCGGCCATCGACCGACCGCACGCGACTCCCTGCTGGATCAGGCCGCATCGTCACTGGTCCGCGAAGCGCCGTACGAGACGGTCGGCGACTGGCTGTGGCGCAGAGGTCGCGGTCTGTCCGCGGCGTATCTGGCGGCCCTTGAAGCGGAAGGACAGCTCCGTCGGCAACACCACCGCAGGAACCCCTTCCGGACCAGCAGTGTCGTGCCGGCCGATTCACCGGACCACCGTGCGGCGGCACAACGCTGGGCCTCGGACGAGCCCACCCTGGCCGCCCTGGCGGCGGCCATCGGGATCCATCGCCGGGCCGGGGATGACTCTGCCGACTCCCCGAGTGCGGACGACGACGCCGTGGAGACCGTGCTGGCCGCCGTCCACGACGCGCTGCTGCAACTGGAGGCCATACGGCAACGACGTGCCATCGAGCAGGCCGCGTTCGACAACATCTGGCGCGGCGAATGACGGCCCTCGGTTGTCCCTGCCGGGACCGGGACGGCGGATCTGTCAGGGCTCGGCGATGTCCTCGCGGAGGCCGTCGGAGAACTCCCACCAGGCAAGAGGGAGCCAGTCGCCGTTCACGAACCCGTCGACGGTCGCGCCACGGCCGCGGACGGTGACCGTGGTGCCGGGCGGGTACGAGGTGCCGGACAGGCCGAGCACAGGGACGAGCAAGGTTCCGAGCCGCTGTGCCGTCACGTGTCCCGACCTCCCTTCACGGGTCTCGGTGCGAAGCGCGATACGCAAAAAAGCGATACGCGATGAGTGTGCTTCCGAGATTACCGGCTTGCCCCAGCCCGCGGGCAAGAGAACCATGAGGAGTAGGTCACACAAACGGGGGCGCTCCCGCGGGCAATCCGCGTGCACATCACCGGTCAGGAGATGGAAGAGATGAAAGCCGTCGTCTACAAAGGACCTTTCAGCGTCGCGATCGAGGATGTCGACAAGCCGACCATCCAGCAACCGAACGACGTGATCGTAAAGATCACATCCACGGCGATCTGCGGCTCGGACCTGCACATGTACGAGGGACGTACGGCGGCAGAGCCCGGAATCGTGTTCGGCCACGAGAACATGGGAATCATCGAGGAATGCGGCCAGGGTGTCACCTCCCTCACGGAAGGTGACCGTGTGGTCATGCCGTTCAATGTCGCCTGCGGGTTCTGCAAGAACTGCGTCGACGGGTACACGGGATTCTGTGAGACTGTCAATCCCGGTTTCTCGGGCGGGGCTTACGGCTATGTCGCCATGGGTCCGTGGAAGGGCGGTCAGGCGGAATATCTCCGTGTTCCGTTCGCCGACTTCAACTGCCTGAAGCTGCCGCCGGGAAACGAGCACGAGACCGACTTCATTCTGCTCGCCGACATCTTCCCCACCGGCTACCACGGTTGTGAACTCGCCCAGGTGCGCCCGGGCGAGAGCGTCGCGGTGTACGGCGGCGGGCCGGTCGGGCTCATGGCCGCGTACTCGGCGCTGCTCCGCGGCGCGGCGAAGGTCTTCGTCGTCGACCGGATTCCCGAGCGGCTCGACAAGGCTCGGGAGATCGGCGCCGTCCCGATCAACTTCGCGGAGGGCGACCCGGTGCAGCAGATCAAGGACCAGACGGACGGGGCCGGCACCGACAAGGGCGTCGACGCCGTCGGCTACCAGGCGATGTCCCGGGACGTCGACCACGAGGAGCCCGCGACGGTCCTGAACTCGCTCGTCCAGACGGTTCGCCCCACAGGCGCCCTCGGTGTGCCGGGCCTGTACGTGCCGGCCGACCCCGGAGGCCCGGACGAGCAGTCCAAGAAGGGCATGCTCCTCGTGTCCATCGGCAAGCTCTTCGAGAAGGGCCTGCGGATGGGTACGGGCCAGTGCAACGTGAAGCGCTACAACCGGTACCTGCGCGACATGATCATCGAGGGTCGGGCGAAGCCGAGCTTCGTCGTCTCCCACGAGGTGTCGCTGGACCAGGCACCGGAGGCCTACGACAAGTTCGACAAGCGCGTCGAGGGCTACACCAAGGTCGTCCTGCATCCGTAGGGCACCCGGCCATCCCGCCCCCGTCGTGCATCGGAGCCGATCACCATGCGTTCCGGGCACGGCGGGGGCGTGCTGTTCCCTGGGAGGCGTGCATGACCTGCGTCAGTCGACCGGCCACGTGTGGGCCGGGGCGTTGAGGTGCATGTAGTCGATGTACTGCTGCGTCATCAGCCGCAGGGCCTCGTGGCGGCCGGTGTGGGTGGAGGCATCGATGTGGTGGAACATCTCCTTCTGCCACACCGCTCCGTTACGGCCGGTGACGCACCGCTGGTCGATGATGCCGAGCAGCGGCTCTCGCCAGGCCGCGTCCATGCCGGAGCGCTCCAGCCCCTGGTGCGCCAGCGGCAGCAGACGCCGCAGGACGAGTTCGGGCACCGGCACCTCGCCCATGCCGGGCCAGTACAGCCGTGCCTCGATCCCGTGCCGTGCCGCCGTGTGCAGGTTCTCCTCGGCGGCCGAGAAGGACATCCGTGACCAGACCGGCCGCTCCTCCTCGACCAGGGCGCGGGTGAGCCCGTAGTAGAAGGCGCCGTTGGCGAGGGTGTCGGCGACGGTCGGGCCGGCGGGCAGCACTCGGTTCTCCACCCTCACGTGGGGTTTGTCGTGGGCGACGGCGTAGACCGGACGGTTCCAGCGGTAGATGGTGCCGTTGTGCAGGGTGAGCTCGGCCAGTTCGGGGATGTCGCCGCGGTCCAGCGTCTCCGCGGGGTCCTGCTCGTCGCACAGGGGGAGCAGCGCCGGGAAGTAGCGCAGGTTCTCCTCGAAGAGGTCGAAGACGCTGTTGATCCATCGCTCTCCGAACCACACCCTGGGCCGCACCCCCTGCACCTTGATCTCCTGCGGACGGGTGTCGGTGGCCTGCTCGAACAGCGGGATGCGGGTTTCGTGCCACAGTTCCTTGCCGAACAGGAACGGTGAGTTGGCGGCCAGCGCGACCTGGACCCCGGCGATCGCCTGTGCGGCGTTCCAGTAGTCGGCGAACTCCTCCGGGGACACTTGGAGGTGGAACTGGGTGCTGGTGCACGCCGCCTCCGGAGTGATTGTGTCCGCGTAGGTGCGCAGCCGGTCGGCGCCGTCCACGTCGAGGTGCAGGTCCTCGCCCCGAGCCATGAAGATCTGGTCGTTGAGCAGTCGGTAGCGGGGGTTCTCCGACAGCGCCGCCTCGCCGACGTCCTCTTGCCGCAGCGTGGGAAGGATGCCGACCATGATCAGATGTGCGCCGACCGACCTGGCGCGTTGCTCCGCGTGGTTCAGCGCGCCGCGGATCTCGGACTCCCAGTCGTCGGGGCCGCCCGCCGTCAGCCGGCGGGGCGGAATGTTGATCTCGAGGTTGAAGCGGCCCAGCTCGGTCGACCAGGCGGGATCCGCGATCGCCTCGAGCACATCGACGTTGCGCATCGTCGGCTCGGCCTCGTCGTCGACCAGGTTCAGCTCGATCTCCAGTCCCACCTGGGGCCGCCCGGACTCGAACCGTGAGTCGCGCAGCATCTGCGCAAACGCGTCGAGGCACTCCTGCATCTTGATCCGGTACCGGCGGCGGTCCTCGCGAGTGAAGACCAACGCCGGGACGTCCCGTCCCATCGGCCCTCCCGGGTTGCCGTCCTCGGACACCCCTCAACCTCCAGCGTCGCACCACCGGGCGACCCTGACCAGGCGGGATGTGGATCACTGCAGCGACGGACTGCTCGTGCTGGGCGCCACCCGGGCCGACGCCCCGACCGGTGATTGTCCACCGCCGGAGAGGGCACCCGTGCGCACTGTGGGGATACGGCGGCGCGTTCTGATCGTCGGGTGGAGCAGCTTCCGGGACGGGGAGGCGACCGCCGGGGACGTGCTGGCCCTGCGCCGGGTGGAGGACGTACTTGCGCGGGCGGGGCTTGCGTACGACGTGGTCTGGAGCCCGGTCTTCCGGCCGGAGGCGCTGCACCTGGAGCAGGTGCGGCCCGGGGAGTACTCCCACCTGGTGTTTGTCTGCGGACCGCTGCACGGGCCGCAGATCGAGGCGCTGCACCGGCGGTTCGCCCACTGTGTGCGGGTCGCGGTCGGGACATCCGTCATCGATCCCGCCAGTGCGGCCGTCACCGGGTTCCACCGGGTGCTGGCGCGCGACGCCCCGGGAGCGGAGCCGGTGGTGGATCTGTCGGCCGGGGCGCCCGCCGACCCGGCCCGGCCGGTCGTCGGGGTGATTCTCACGCACGGGCAGCACGAGTACGGGCCGCAGCGGCGGCACGCGCAGGTCGCTGCCGTGGTGACCCGCTGGCTGACCGGCAAGGACTGTGCGCGCCTGGAGCTGGAGACCCGTCTCGACACACACGACTGGCGGCTGTGCGCGACACCGGCCCAGCTGTCGTCCGTCCTCGCCCGGCTGGACGTGGTCGTCACGGACCGGCTGCACGGACTGGTTCTGTCACTGCGGGCGGGTAAGCCCGCACTCGTGGTCGACCCGGTCGCGGGCGGGGCGAAGGTGACCGCGCAGGCGCGGGCCTGCGGCTGGCCCGCACTGCTCGCGGCCGAACGGCTCGACGCAGCGGGGCTGGACCGCTGGTGGGAGTGGTGTCTGACCGCGGGACGCGTGTCCGCCCGGCGGATCCAGCAGCAGCTCCGGCAGGGCGACGTCGTACGGGACGGCACGGACGAGCTGCTTCAGGCCCTGGGGCCCTGCTCCGTCGGGTAGTCGGCCCCGCGGCGCCGACCTGGCCGACCTGTTCGTCATCCGGTGACCGTGTAGGAACGCGCTCCCGTTCCGGCGAGACCGCCGCCGTCGACGATCAGGTACTCCGGGCGAATGGGGCGTCCGTCGAGCCAGTTCTCCAGGATCTCCCGGGTGCCGGCGGCATAGCGGGCCTGCGCGGAGAGGGTCGTACCGGACACGTGCGGTGTCATCGCCTCGTACGGCATCGTGCGCCAGGGATGGTCGGGTGGTGGCGGCTGCGGATACCAGACGTCACCGGCGTACCCGGCCAGCTGACCACTGTTCAGGGCCCGCACCACGGCGTCGCGGTTGACGATCAGCGCACGTGCCGTGTTGACGATGTACGAACCCCGTTTCATGGCCCCGATCAGTTCGTCGTCGAAGAGGTTCTGCGTCTGCGGGTGCAGGGGGGTGTGGATCGACAGCACGTCGACCGCGGGGGCCAGCGACCGGGCGTCGGGATGCCAGGTCAGCTCCAGCTCCTGCTCGACCTCCTGGGGCAGCCGGTGCACATCGCAGTAGTGCAGCGTGACGTCGAACGGCTTGAGGCGGCGCAGCACCGCCAGGCCGATACGGCCGGAGCCGAGGACGCCGACGTCCATTCCTTCGAGGTCGTAGGCGCGCGAGACGCTGTCGGCGATGTTCCAGCCCTTCTTGGTGGTCACCCACTCGTGGGCGGGCAGGTAGTTGTGCACCAGGGTGAGGATCTGCATGACGGCGTGCTCGGACACGCTGATGCTGTTGCTGTAGGTCACCTCCGCCACGGTCATGCGGTGGGCGATCGCACTCGGCAGGTCGACGTGGTCCGACCCGATCCCCGCGGTGATCGCCAGCTTGAGCTGGGGAGCGGCGGCGATTCGCTCAGGGGTCAGATAGGCGGGCCAGAAGGGCTGCGAGATCACCACGTCGGCGTCGGGCAACTCGCGGTCCAGCGTGGAGTCCGTGCCCTCCTTGTCGGACGTGACGACGAACGTGTGGCCCCGCTCCTCCAGAAAGCGGCGCAGTCCCAGTTCGCCCGAGACACAGCCGAGAAGCTGTCCCGGGGTGAAATCGATGGCTTGCGGGGTGGGCGCGGTCTGACCCCCCGGGTAACCGGTGATGACGGGAATCTCGTCGCGGGCGTAGTCGGGTGGATAACCGCCCACCGGATCCGGATAGAGCACCGCAAGAATCTTTGCCATGGCCGTCCTCCATCGGTGGGGCCATTGCTGCGGTAAACCGGTCGGGCATGTGAACCGGTCGACACCGACGATCTTGAATTTTAGTCGAGTGGAAGTAGGCGCTGCAAACCCCGTGGGCAGTGGCCTGCTGAGCTGATTCGGAGCGGCAACGCCGTTGACATGCCGTGAATCAGCTCTTGGTGAGGTAGTCGATGTGCCCGTCCTCCCACTGCGCCACGAGGGTGGGACCTTGTCCGGCGGCCCCCACTTCCGCGGCCTCCGCCACGAATACCTCTGCCCTGTACACCCTCTCCTCCTGCGCGGGCCCGACTTTGATGTCATTGGTGTTGAGGCAGTCGAGCACGAGTTTCAGCTTCTTCTTCCCGGTGAGGCTCCCGTCGCAGATGTCGCCGTCCCGCCCGGCCGGGCTGCCGAGGCTGACGAGTTCTCCCTTCTCGTCCACGGTGAGCGTGTAGAAGGAATTCTCGCTGGCGATCGTGTGATTGAACCAAGTCCCCTTCAGCACGACCTCAGGGCTCCTGGACGGCTGAGAACCCGACGCGCTCGGCGTCCCGGTCCGAGACGGCGACGCCGTGCTGCTCTCGTCGGCCGGGACCCCGTCCAGCCTGTCTCCTCCCTCCGTGCAGCCCACCGCCATGACCGCGGTGGCCAGCACAAGGGCAGCCACGCCGCCACGCCGCTCACGGGTTCGGTTGTCCATGGGACCTCTCGATCGCTTTCACCCGGGATGGGGTCTGTCTACCGGACTCCAACGATCGGCCCGATCCGCCGGACACGTCCTGAACGGATCAAGCGGCGGCTGCGGCGCGCCGTCGCATCAGACGAGGGCGCAGGCCGAGCAGGAGCGCGGCGACGACGGCCCACAGGGCGAGCGTGATCGCAGGGCCTGTTGCGTGCGCGCCGTCGAAGTAGCTCAGGTCGGTGATGGCGCGGACGGCGGCGCCCGGTGGCAGCAGGGCGGAGACGGCTCGGGCCGCGGCGGGCAGGAGGTCGGCGCCGATGATGGCACCGCTGGTGGCGTTGCCGAGGGTGAGGAGCAGCAGGGTGGCGACGGGGACTCCGACGGGGCCGAGATACGTGCCGAGGAGTTTGGTCGTGAAGGCGGCGGCTGCTGCCAGGAGCGTGAGGGTGAGGATCAGCGGAATGACCGGGGCCGGGACTGCTCCCAGCGCAGGTCCGGCGACGATCGCGGCGACCGTGCCGATGGCCACAGAGGCGCCGGCCAGCAGCCGGAACCGGTGGCGCAGGTTCAGGTGCCCGGCCAGTCCGAGGGCGTTCGAGCCGAGGACGAAGCCGGCCAGGGTCACGCCGAAGGCCACGTAGAAGCCGGCCAGTCCGCGGGCGTCGAAGTGGGTCAGGGGAACGACGTCCTCGGTGGTGAGGTGCTTGCCCGCGCCGTGGGCGTAGTCGCCGACGAGGGTCTGCACCGCCGATGTGGTGGACGCGCCGTCGGCTCCCGCGATCTCCAGGCGCAGCCCGTCCGGGCCGTCGGTACTGAGGGTGGCGACGACGTCGTGGCGCTCCAGTGCGTCGCGGGCGGCCCCGGTGTCGGCAGCCGGGTGGATGTCGACGCTGTCGCCGAGGGCCTGGTGTATCTCGCCCGGCAGGTCCGGTGCGGTGACGGCGATGGGGACCTGATGGGGCTGGGGGTCGCGCTGCAGGCCGACGTAGCAGCCGATGAAGGCCGCCACGACGACGAGGGCGATCAGTGTCGGTTGGAGCCAGGACCTCACCGGCGGCTGGCGGCGAGCGGCGTTGTGGGGCCTGGGCGAGGGCTCAGTCGCTGCCGAGCGTTTGTGGCCGCGCTCGGGAGCGGACGCTGCGGGGGTTTCCATGACGAGGCTTTCTGACGGAGGGCGTGGGCGTGGGGTGCACGGGAGGTGCGACGAGGGGTGCGCGCGTCGCGGCTGGGTTACGAGCATATGCTCCTATTTGCTGGAGGGCAAGAAGATACGAGCATAAGCTCGTATCATGGTGGGGAAGGCTCTGGAGGAGATCATGACCGCTACGCCGACGAACCTCGCCGACACGTGCAACAACCTGGCCCTGCGCAAGGCGGCCCGGTACCTCGGCGCGACCTACGACAAGGCGCTGGCCCCCGTCGGTCTTCGGGCCACGCAGTTCAGCATCCTGCAGAGGCTCAGCGCGCACGGGGACGTGACGATCAGCAGCCTTGCCGAAATGATCGCCATGGATCGCACGACGCTGGCGACGAACCTCAAGCCGCTCGCCCGCGAGGCGCTGGTGACCGTGGAGCCGTCGGCAGCCGACCGCCGCGCACGGATCGTCGCCATCACGCCGGACGGTCTTTCCCGGCTGAAGGCCGCGCTGCCGCTGTGGAAAGCCGTCCAGGACCAGTTCGAGGAGAAGTTCGGCGCCGACGAGGCAGCCCGGCTGCGTGCATCCCTGGAAGCCGTTCTCGACACCGGCTTTCAGCCCTGGGCCGAGTGAGACACGGCTGCAGTGGGCGCCGTCCGGCAGCAGCAGGAGCAGCAACGCGCCGGTTGGAGTGGGGTGTTGGTCTGGTCGGAGGGGTGCGGGACAAGGTGGGTCGTCGGCGGTGTGGGGCGGTCCGGCCCGGCGTAGGATCTGGCCCGTGACCAGCACACCCGCCTCGACGCAGCACCTGCGCGACCTCGTGCGGCTGTGTCGCGTTCGTGACCGGATCGACCGGGAGTATGCGCAGCCGCTGGACGTCGAGGCGCTCGCCCGCGGCGTGCACATGTCGGCCGGCCATCTCAGCCGCGAGTTCCGGCGCGCCTATGGCGAGTCGCCGTACAGCTACCTCATGACGCGACGCATCGAGCGCGCGATGGCGCTGCTGCGCCGTGGCGATCTCAGTGTCACCGAGGTCTGTTTCACGGTCGGCTGCTCGTCGCTGGGCACCTTCAGCACGCGCTTCACCGAGCTGGTCGGCGTACCGCCCAGCGTCTACCGGCGCGAGGCGGCGCGCGCGACGGCGGGGATGCCGTCGTGCGTGGCGAAACAGGTGACCAGACCGATCAGGAATCGAGAAGCACCGGTCCCGAGCCGTGGCTAGCGTGGCTGCCATGGACATCACCATTCACGCGAGCTTCCTTCCGCAGAACGACCCCGATGCCGCCCTGGCGTTCTATCGCGACACCCTCGGCTTCGAGGTCCGCAACGACGTCAGCTACGAAGGGATGCGCTGGATCACGGTCGGCCCTGCCGAACAGCCCGGCACATCGATCGTCCTGTATCCGCCGGCCGCCGATCCCGGCGTCACCGACGACGAGCGTCGCACCATCGCCGAGATGATGGCCAAGGGCACCTACGCCAGCCTCCTCCTGGCCACCAAGGACCTCGACGGCACCTTCGAGCGGTTGCAGGCCAGTGCCGAGGTCGTCCAGGAGCCGACCGATCAGCCGTACGGTGTCCGCGACTGCGCCTTCCGGGATCCCGCGGGCAACCTGATCCGCATCCAGGAGAAGCGCTGAGCCGTCCGGCGATCGCAGCCCGGAACCGGCCCCGATGGCAGCGTCGCCGGGCTGCTTGACGTCACCGCGTATCGCTCGCCCGCGGCACAACCTTCGGCAAGGAGGTCTGGGGGACGGATGCGTCGGCGTAGGGTGCGCGGTGTTCCGCTGTTCCTCGTGTAGGCGACCCCGCGTGAGAGATGGAGACGAAGACAAGCATGGCCAAGACGACGGACGCGCAGTCGCCTGCGCTGCACGCTGCCGACAGCCACGATCTGATCCGCGTGCACGGTGCGCGCGAGAACAACCTCAAGGACGTCAGCATCGAGATCCCGAAGCGCCGGCTGACGGTGTTCACCGGCGTGTCCGGCTCGGGCAAGAGCTCGCTGGTGTTCGACACGATCGCCGCGGAGTCGCAGCGGCTGATCAACGAAACCTACAGCGCTTTCGTGCAGGGCTTCATGCCGACGCTGGCGCGGCCCGAGGTCGACGTGCTGGACGGGCTGACGACCGCGATCATCGTCGACCAACAGCGGATGGGTGCCGACCCCCGCTCCACGGTCGGCACCGCCACCGACGCCAACGCGATGCTGCGCATCCTCTTCAGCCGGCTCGGCGAGCCGCACATCGGCCCGCCCAGCGCGTACTCCTTCAACACCGCCTCGGTCCGGGCGAGCGGGGCGATCACGGTCGAGCGCGGCGCCAAGACCAAGGCCGAGAAGGCGACCTTCGAGCGCATCGGCGGCATGTGCACGCGCTGCGAGGGCCGGGGCACCGTCTCCGACATCGACCTCACCCAGCTCTACGACGACTCCAAGTCGCTGTCCGAGGGCGCGTTCACCATCCCCGGCTGGAAGTCGGACAGCCAGTGGACCGTGCAGCTCTACGCCCAGTCCGGCTTCGTCGACCCGGACAAGCCGATCCGCGAGTACACCAAGAAGGAGAGGCAGGCCTTCCTCTACGGGGAGCCGGTCAAGGTCAAGGTGAACGGCATCAACCTCACCTACGAGGGCCTGATCCCGAAGATCCAGAAGTCGTTCCTGTCCAAGGACAAGGAATCGATGCAGCCGCACATCCGGGCGTTCGTGGAGCGGGCGGTCACCTTCACCACCTGCCCCGAGTGCGACGGCACCCGGCTCAGCGCAGGGGCCCGGTCGTCGAAGATCAAGGGGATCTCCATCGCCGACGCCTGCTCGATGGAGATCCGCGACCTCGCCGAGTGGGTCCGCGGCCTCGAGGAGCCGTCGGTGGCGCCGCTGCTCACCGCGCTGCAGCAGACCCTCGACTCGTTCGTGGAGATCGGCCTCGGCTATCTCGCGCTCGACCGGCCGTCGGGCACGCTGTCGGGCGGTGAGGCGCAGCGCGTCAAGATGATCCGCCACCTCGGTTCCTCACTCACCGACGTCACCTACGTTTTTGACGAGCCCACCATCGGCCTGCACCCCCATGACATCCAGCGGATGAACAACCTGCTGCTGCGGCTGCGGGACAAGGGCAACACGGTGCTCGTCGTGGAGCACAAGCCGGAGGCGATCGCGATCGCCGACCACGTCGTCGACCTCGGCCCCGGTGCCGGTACGGCGGGCGGCACCGTCTGCTTCGAGGGCACCCTCGAGGGGCTGCGGGCCTCCGACACCGTCACCGGCCGCCATCTCGACGACCGGGCCGCCCTCAAGGAGTCGGTGCGCAAGCCCACCGGCGCGCTGGAGATCCGCGGCGCGACGGCGAACAACCTGCGGGGCGTCGACGTCGACATCCCGCTCGGGGTGCTGACCGTCGTCACCGGCGTCGCCGGCTCCGGCAAGAGCTCGCTCGTGCACGGTTCGATTCCCGCCGCCGAGGGTGTGGTGGCGGTCGACCAGGCCCCGATCCGCGGCTCCCGGCGCAGCAACCCGGCGACGTACACCGGACTGCTCGACCCGATCCGCAAGGCGTTCGCGAAGGCCAACGGCGTGAAGCCGGCGCTGTTCAGCGCCAACTCCGAGGGTGCCTGCCCGACCTGCAACGGCGCCGGCGTCGTCTACGTCGACCTGGGCATGATGGCCGGCGTCGACACGCCCTGCGAGGACTGTGAGGGCAAGCGGTTCCAGGCCTCGGTGCTGGAGTACCACCTCGGCGGCCGCGACATCAGCGAGGTGCTCGCGATGTCGGTGACCGAGGCCGAGGAGTTCTTCGGCTCCGGCGAGGCGCACACGCCGGCCGCGCACAAGATCCTCGACCGGCTCGCCGACGTCGGACTCGGCTACCTCACCCTCGGCCAGCCCCTCACCACGCTGTCCGGCGGCGAGCGGCAGCGGCTGAAGCTGGCCACGCACATGGGGGACAAGGGCGGCATCTACGTCCTCGACGAGCCGACCACCGGCCTCCATCTCGCCGACGTCGAGCAGCTGCTCGGCCTGCTCGACCGGCTCGTCGACTCCGGCAAGTCGGTCATCGTCATCGAGCACCACCAGGCGGTCATGGCGCACGCCGACTGGATCATCGACCTCGGCCCCGGCGCCGGCCACGACGGCGGCAGCATCGTCTTCGAGGGCACCCCCGTCGACCTCGTCACCACCCGCTCCACCCTCACCGGCGAGCACCTGGCGGCCTATGTCGGCATGTGAGGCGGGGCCCTTGCGGACACCGTGAGAGGACGGTTCTCCGGCCGGCGTACTGCAGCCGGCCGGAGGCGCCGAACCGGCCCGTCGCCAGATGCTCGCCTACTACGCGTTCACCGGCGCGCATCTCGTGATGATCGTCGGCGTCATCCTGGTCGCGGCGGGGATCACCGACGCCATTCACCACTTCGACGGTCATGCACACCGGTGGTGGCCGGGCTGCGGCACAGCGGTGTTCCTTCTGGGCCACGCGGCCTGTGGAAGGGTCTGCCTCCTCGACGCACTCACCCCCTTGTGATTCACTGTTCAACTAATGAAGTGGTGCTACGAGGAGGTCGCACCGTGCGGGAGCTTGGACTGGTCGATACGGTGGGGATCCTGCGCCGGCCCGGCGTACGGTCCCGGTACAGCAGCGCGGGGCTCGGATGGGAGCACCTCTACGTCTCCTCCCAGCAGGAACAGTCCTACCGGGCGACGTTCGCTCCCGCCCCCACCCATCTGCTGATCCTTCATCTCAGCGGGCCCGTCACCGTACGGCGTGGTCAGGGCAGCACGGCGCGGTCACGGGCGATCCCGGCCGGTGGCCTGTTCCTGCAGCCGGCCGGCCGGGAACTGAGCGTGGAGCTCGGAGGCGGTCTCGACACGGTGCACGCCTATCTGACGGACCAGGCGCTGCGCGAGGCCAACGAGGGGCAACCGGTCGAGCTGTCCGAACAACTGGGTGTCACGGATCCGCTCGCCGAACAGCTCATGATCGCGCTGGACGGTGTCGTGCGCCGCTGGGAGCCGTCGGCCCGTACGTACGTGGACCATCTGACGGGCATGCTCGCCGCGCAGCTCGCCCGGCGGCACGCCTCCCGTCCCGCCGGGCCGTCGCCCGCCCGCTCCGGGCTCTCCGACCGGCAGCTCGCCGCCGTACGGGACCTCATGCGGGAGCGGCTCGCCGAACCTCTGCCGATCACGGACCTGGCCGCAGCGGCCTCGCTCAGTTCCAGTCAGTTCACGCGCCAGTTCCGCGCGAGCACGGGGCAGTCGCCGCACCAGTACCTGCTGGGGCTGCGTCTGGAGCACGCATGCCGGCTGCTGCGTACCGGGTCCGCGCCGATCGGGCAGGTGGCGATCGAGTGCGGGTTCTCCCACCAGGAGCACCTGACCAGGGTGATGCGCGCCCGCCTGGACACCACACCGGCCGTCGTGCGCCGCGAGGGATGACAGGGGCGGCAAGCGCGACTTCTCCGGGTCGGCGTTCCTGGACCAGCTCCAGCGCTTGTCCCCCCGCCCCGGTACAGAGCGCCGCGAGTACCTGGCCCGCGCCGGCCGCAGCCGGTGGTGGGTGACGGCGCCCGTGATGCGCGCACCGGAGGCGCCCAGCACCTCCGGCACACCGCTCAGTCCGAAGCCGCGCCGACAGCGAAGCACTGACTGTCCGTCACCTCGGCCAACGCCTCTGCGGCTGTGGCCACTTGCTTGTCCGTGCTCACCGCCCCAGGACCCGGCGCAGGGCGGTGAGCAGTGCGTCGTGCGCCGCCTGCGCGGTCTCGGGAGCGGTGGAGCGGCGCCAGGCCACGTAGCCGTCCGGGCGCACCAGCAGGACGCCGTCCTCGGCGATCTCGCTCACCCTGCTCCATTCGCCATAGGTGTCACGGGAGTTGTCGTCGCCGATGCGCACGGACCGCAGCGGTACGCCGAGTTCGTCGCGGCATGCGTCCGCTGCCGTGTCCCAGACCCCGCCCGACAGTCCGGTCAGCACGGTGAACTCGCCCTTGCCGACGACGTCGAGCGTGGAGATCCGCTCGCCGCTGCCGTCCACGAGCCACGCGTGCGGAAGTTTGGCGCCCGGCCGGGTCGTCGGCCGGGCCACCAACTCCGGGTCCTCCTCCCAGACCTCGGCAGGACAGTCGTCCGGAAGGACCGCCCCGGAGACGTAGCGCTGGTTCATCTCGACACCGTGCGCGTTGAACTCGTAGTTCTTGAGCTGGACGGCCTCCTCCAGCAGGCGGCGCTGCTTGGCGCCCTCGGTGGTACCGGCCCGCAGCGCGGCGAGCCCGTCGGCGATGGTCTGCTCGTCGCTGTCGGCGCCTACGCCGAGCGTTTCGAAGATGGGCCCGAACTGGTCACGGCTGAGGTTGGCGCGCTCGACGATCTGCCGTCCCACCGGGGCGCGTTCGGCCGTGTAACTGTCCAGCAGCGCCGGTCCGGCCTCGCCGCGGATCACCATGGCGAGCTTCCAGGCCAGGTTGTAGGCGTCCTGGACGGAGGTGTTGGAGCCGAGACCGTTGGACGGCGGGTGGCGGTGAACGGCGTCGCCCATGCAGTAGACCCGCCCGGACGAGTAGGCGGAGGCGTAGGTGTGGTTGACGGTCCACAGGGAGGTGGACGTGATCTCCACCGGCAGGTCCGGGGCGCCGACGAGGTCGCGTACGATCCTGCGCGCCTCCTCCTCGTCGACCGCGGGCGGCGGCTGCTCGATGTCGTAGCCCCACACCAGCAGCCACTCGTTCCACGGCCGGACCATGCGGACCAGACCCATGCCGATACCGCCGGTTGCCGCGCCGGGCCGCAGCACCCAGTACAGGACGCTGGGACGGTGGGCGCAGTACTGGGCGAGGTCGGCCTTGAAGACGATGTTCATGCTGCCGGCCTTGCCCATGCGTCCGTCCATCGGCAGGCCGATCTGCTCGGCGACGGTGCTGCGTCCGCCGTCGGCGCCGATCAGATAGCGGGCCCGTACGGTGAACTCGTCGCCGCGGACCCGGTCGCGCAGCCGGGCCGTGACGCCGTCCTCGTCCTGTGTGAGGCTCAGGAACTCGGTGTCGAAGCGGACTTTGGCGCCGCGCGCCGCCGCGTTGGTGGTGAGGATCGGCTCCAGGTAGGTCTGCGGCAGGTCGATCATCTGGCAGGGGCTGGTGGACGTGTACTCGGTCAGGGAGCGCGGTCCTGTGCCCCAGGTGCGGATCCGTGCTATCTCCTCGCCCGCGAGCGCGGTACACAGCACCGTGTCTCCCATGAGGTGGGACGGGCTGCCCTGCGCCAGCGCCTCGGCCTCGACGCCGAGGTCGCGCAGCACCTCCATGGTGCGCTGGTTGGTGATGTGCGCTCTGGGGGTGTTGGCGAGCCAGCCGTATTTGGTGACCTGGAGGGTACGGATGCCGTAGGTCGCCAGCAGCAGGGCAGCTGCTCCGCCGGCAGGACCGCTGCCGACGACGAGGACGTCGGTGTCGTAGGAATGCGTACGGGGCATGGTGGGCTGCTCCTCGGTCAGTCGGCCAGGCGGGCGATGCGGAAGGTGTGGTCCAGGCGGCGCCACTCCCCGTCGACGGTGCGGCCGTCGGGGGCGGGCCCGGCCTGCGGGGCGAAGTCGACGATGAGCTGGTCCTTGACGCCGAAGACCGTGTCGCTGTCGAGGAAGGCGCCGCCCGCCACGAACAGCTGCGTGATGAGACGGCGGTGACCTGGCGCGTCGATCATGAAGTGGAGGTGCGGTGCGCGGTAGGGGTGGCGGCCGACCGCGGTGAGCATCTGTCCCACGGGGCCGTCGTCGGGGACGGGGTACTCCGAGGGCAGGATCGACCAGAACGTGAGCCGCCCCTCGGAGTCGGTGCGCAGCCGCGCCCGCAGGACGGGGCCGTCCAGATCGGGGAGCTGGAGGTCGTAGAAGCCGTCCTCGTTGGACTGCCAGACGTCGACGACCGCGTCCTTCACGGGCTCACCGGCCGTGTCGGTGATCGTCACGTCCACCCACAGCGGGGTGCCGGGCAGGCCGCCGGAGATGTCGCTGCCATGCGCGGCCTCGGGCGGGCCGTCCACGTAGAAGGGGCCGAGGACGGCGGACGGGGTGGTGTCGGGGCTGCGGGAGTTGGTCAGCAGATCCACGGCACTGGAGACGCCCAGGACATCCGAGAGCAGCACGAACTCCTGCCGGGTCGGGCCGCTCAGTTGTCGGGTACGGGTGAGGAAGTCGATCGCGTAACTCCACTCCGCGTCGGTGACGTCCTGCTCGGCCACGAAGGAGTGCAGGTGCCGTACGAGGCCGGTGAGCAGGGTGCGGACGCGGCCGTCGGACGCCTGCGCGAAGCTCGCCACGACCTGCGCGGTGAGCTCGGCCAGCGTGGACTCGGTGGTGGCGGGGCCCTCGGGGCGGCGCCCGTGCCAGGCGTCGGCCAGCAGGCCCTCGATGCCCTCGGCGGTCAGCTCCCGCGGGTTCGGGTACGGCGTCGCCACGGCCAGCTCGGCCGCGCGGGCCAGACCGGACTCCGGCATGCCCAGGTCGCGCAGCGAGGTCGGCCCGCCCAGCGAGGCGATCAGGTCGTACACGCCGCTCGCGGCGTCGGGCACGTCCAGTGCCCGGGCGATGCGGCGCATCGCGTCCGGAGCCGCGGGTGCGTTGTAGGCCATGGCGTGCGGCAGGATCACGGTGTGCGTCTCGGCGTGCGGCAGGTCGAAGCTGCCGCCCAGGGTGTGGCACAGCTTGTGGTGCAGGCCCATGCCGACCGTGGCCAGGCACGTCCCGGCGAGCCAGGCGGCCTGCAGCAGGTCGGCCCGCGCCGCTCGGTCGGCCGGGTCGGCGGCCAGACGGGGCAGTGCCCGCGCGATGCGGGAGATCGCGTCGAGGGCCTGGCCGTCGGTGACCGGATCAGCGTCCGCGGAGTACAGCGCCTCCACGGCATGCGCCATCGCGTTCACACCGCTGGTGACCGACATGGGCAGCGGCAGGGAAAGCGTGAAGTCGACGTCGTAGACGACGGTCTCGGGCAGGACCTTGGCCGAGGACTGAGTGACCTTGCGCCCGTCGCGCGTCTCCCCGAGGACGGGGGTCACCTCGGAGCCGGCGTACGTGGTCGGCACGACCACCTGGGGCAGGTCCGTGCGCAGGGCCAGCGCCTTCGACAGACCCGTCGTCGAACCGCCGCCCACGGACACGAGGCAGTCGGCGCCCGTCTCCCGCAGTACGGCGAGGGCCCGTTCCGTCACCTCCACCGGCGTGTGCATGACGGCGCCGTCGAACTCCGCGGCCACCAGGCCGCCCAGTGCGTCCCGGACCTGCGCGGACGCCTCCGCGAGCGGAGGGCTGGACAGCAGCAGCACCCGGGAGCCACCCAGCCGCCTCACCTCCTCGGCGAGCCGGCCGACGGTACCGGAACCGAAGACCACCCGTGCGGGATGGGATGTGTGCACGAACGTCCGCATGGAGCATCGCCTCCGCGTGTCGGTAGGACTGCGGTTGTGTCTGGCCACCGAGTCTGCGGGTTACGTGCGGGTGAACTCCTGCACGATCGATGCATTCCGCTGCACGAATGACGCATCGGGGCCAGGCGGCTGCCGCTCCAGGGAGGGCCGCCCCGAACCCCGATCCGCTCCGCCGGACGGCTGTCAGCCTGCCCGGCATGCCCATCAGAGCTCTACGACGATGGATCCAATCGCTTCCCGCGAGGCAAGACGGGTGTGGCCGTCCTCGAAGTCATCCAGGGCGAACCGGCTGTCGATCACCGGCCGCAGCCGGCCTCCGGCGGCCGGCTTGTCGACTCCTTGAGGGCTGGGGTGACGTTCTCGTCGCCGCCGTCGCCCCGCCTCGATCGCCCAGCGTGCCTTGTGCGCGGAGGAGACCACGGTGATCGGCCGTGCGCCGAGCGCCTTGCTCGTCTGCACCACGGCGTGTCCGACTCCTCCGGTGGCCCCGCAGACGAGAGCGGACTGTCCCGGTTGCACCTGCGCGACCCGGGTCAGGGACAGGTACGCGGTCAGGCAGTTGACCGTCAGCGCCGAGCCCTCCGCCCAGTCGAAACTGTCGGGCAGCTCCAGGAGGCGTTCGTCGTTGACGACGACCATCATGGCCGGGATTCTGAACTACCCGGAAGCCGCCCGCCTCGTGGAGCGCCGCCGCGACCCGAGATCTCAAGTCGACCTCCACGGGGCGTACGAAGACGGAATCCCCGGTGGCCTGCGGCCACACCCGGGTGCGCCCGAGTCGTCCGATCGCCTCCTGGTAGAGCCGTTCGGCCTTCGCGCCCTGCCGGGCGGAGCGCGCGAATGGGCCCTCGGCCCCCTGGGCCCGGTCGTGGTCCTCACAAGTGGTTACGGTGGCCGGGCGGTCCGTCGCCCGGCCACCGGGCCGATTTCGAGCGTCTACGCTTCCTCGCTCGTTCCCAGGGCGTTGCTGAGCATGGCGATGGCCTGGGCGACGGCCGCGCGTGTGGCATGGGTGTCGCTGAGCGGGTTGAGCATCATGAAGTCGTGCGTGATCCCGTCGTAGCGGACGGTGGTCACGCCGACCCCCGCAGCGCGGAGCTTGGCCGCGTAGGCCTCGCCCTCGTCGCGCAGGACGTCGGCCTCGTCGACGATGACGAAGGCCGACGGCAGCCCGGAGAGCTGGTCGAGATCCGCCTTCAGCGGAGAGGCGGTGATCTCGCTGCGCTGCGCACGGTCGGGCACATAGGCGTCCCAGAACCACTCCATGGCCTTGGCCGTGAGGAAGTAGCCGGTGGCGAAGTCGGAGTAGGACCTGGTGTCCATATCGGCGTTGGTGACCGGGTAGTACATGGACTGCTGGACGAAGCGGACGTCGCCGCGTTCCTTGGCCATCAGTGCCAGTGCGGCGGTCATGTTGCCGCCGACCGAGTCGCCCGCCACCGCCATGCGGTCCGGGTCGAGACCGTGCTCGGCGCCTTCGCGCATGACCCACTGTGCGGTGGCGTAGCCCTGCTCGATCGCCACGGGGTAGTGCGCCTCGGGGGAGCGGGTGTACTCGACGAACACGATCGCGGCCCGGGCCCCGTTCGCCAGTTCGCGCACGAGCCGGTCGTGGGTGTCGGCGTTGCCGAGGATCCAGCCTCCCCCGTGCATGTAGAGCACGACCGGGAGGGGAGACGCGGCATTCTGCGGGCGGACGATACGGACGCGGACGTCACCGACCTCGGCGGGAACGGTGATCCACTCCGAGTCGACGGGGAGCTTCTCGATCGGCTCCGCCTGGATGTCGTCGAGCACCTTGCGGGCCTTCTCCGGACCGATCTCGTACAGGAACGGCGGTTGCGAGGTGGCGTCGACGATCTGCTGCGAGGCGGGTTCCAGAACGAGGGTGCCGCCGGACTGGACGGTCATTGACGATCTCCTTGCGATCTCGGGATGGCTGCTGACCGGGAAGGACGCCGAGGACGCGTGCCCGGCTGGCCCCGGTACGCGAGTGCCTCGGATGGCTTCGGATGAACAGGCACGGCAGCGGTAAGCGCTATATCACAACAGCGTCTCCCGCCTCGGTGGTGATCGCATCCGTCAGGCCCCTGCAGCGGTCCACGCGGCACGGCCCTCGTCAGCGGGAGACGGCCGCCGATATCGCGTGCAAACGGAGCGCCGGCTGAAACTCCAGGGCGCGCCCCTACCGCCGGGGCCGCTGCCCGCCCAAAGGGCGCCTCGTGGAGCTCCACCGGCCGGGCTCTGGGAACGACACGGCAGGCCGCGTATCAGCGCATTGCCCGCCACTCCCCGCCGACCTCGGCTCCCACCCGCACGACTGAGTCAACCGTGGCCATCGCGGCTGGGACGGTCCCTGCCGTCCCTGCTACCGGGCCCAGCCGGGCGGGGTCGGCCTCCCGTGCCGGGAGCGGTCAGGGGCGGCGGCGGGCGCAGAGGCAGGCCGGTCACGCGCCACTCCGCTCCATTGCGGCGCCCTTCCGGGCACGGGCCACCACCATGTGGGCCGCTTCGACCAGGCTGGCGGCGCCGGCGATGCCGCGTTCCGATGAAGCCGACCTTCTTGATCGTCACCTTCATTGCGATGTTCTTTCGTTGGTACGGGTGAGAAACGGGGGGCTGGAGACTTCCGCGCGCTCAGCGGACGATGTCGCGCGCCAGCTCCCAGAGGCGTTCGGCGTTCGCCGGGTCCAGCGCGTAACGGGCCACGCCGGGAACACCGAGCTGAGTGGGACGGGCGTCTACCACCGGCGCCTCGTTGACATCCTCGAAGTAGCGGCCGCCGACCCCTTCGACCAGCGGCGACGCGGCGAGGAACACGCTGGTCGCGGCGCCCTGCTCGACCGTCTTGCGGTACGGCTCCGGCGTCCGCAGGCCGCCGGTGTGCCGCTGCAGGTTGGTCGCGATCGCACCGGGGTGCAGGGCGTTGGCCGTGATGCCCTCACCGGCCCAGCGGCGCTGCGCCTCGACGGCCAGGAGGACTTCCGCGGTCTTGGACTGACCGTAGGCGGCGAGCGCGTCGTACGGGCGGAAGCGGAAGTTGATGTCGTCGAAGACGACGGGGGAGAACAGGTGGCCGCCGGAGGACACCGAGACCAGGCGCGCACCGTCTGCGTCGGCGAGGGCGCGGTGCAGCCCCAGGGTCAGGGCGAAGTGCCCCAGGTAGTTGGTGGCGAACTGCTGTTCGTGGCCACCGGTGCCGCGCTCGAGCTCCGGCGGCATCATGATTCCGGCGTTGTTGATCAGGACATGCAGCGGGCCCTGCCAGGCGGCGGTGAACGCGCGTACCGACTCCAGGTCGGACACGTCCAGGCGGGCGACGTGGATCGCGTCGTTCCCGGTGGCCTTGCGAAGGGCCGCCGCGGCCTGCTCGCCGGCCTCGGGACGGCGCACGGCGAGCGTGACCTCGGCACCGCCGGCCGCCAGAGCGCGGGCGGTCTCGACGCCGATGCCCGAGTTGGCCCCCGTGACGACCGCCCGCCTGCCGGACAGGTCGACGCCCTCGATCACCTCCGAGGCGGTGCTGTCGCGGCCGAACGGGGTGGTGAAGAGCTGGGACATGTGACGTATTCCTCCTGGTTCGCGGACTGTGCCGCCAGGCTGCACCGAACGCCGCCGGGCGGACCAGGACGGGCTGGGACCGGGACCGGCAGGGCCACCCAGAGATCCGGAGTGCCTCCGTACGCTGGAAACATGCCGGCCACCGAAGACGCCAACACACTGGGCCGCTATCTGCGCGCCCGCAGAGAACTCATTTCACCGGATGAGGCCGGGGTTCTGGATCAAGGCAACCGTCGCGTCCCCGGGCTGCGTCGCGAGGAGGTCGCCTTCCTCGCGGGAATCAGCTCCGACTACTACAACCGCTTGGAGCAGGGCCGCGACAAGAACCCCTCCGAGCAGGTCCTGCGCAGCATCGCCCGCGCGCTGCGGCTGGACGAGGAGGCCACGGCCTACCTGCTGCAGATCGCCGCACCGGCGAGCCCGCGGCGCAAGCGGCCCCGCAAGCCCGAGAGGGCCGGTGAGGGCCTCCGCACCCTCATCGACACCTGGCCGCTCACCCCGGCGTACATCCACGGCAAGTACATGGACGTACTCGCCGCCAACAGCCTCGCCGTCGCCCTCTCACCGTTCAACGCCCCGGGCCGCAACGGCATCCTCGCCGCTTTCCTGGAACCAGAGATGCGGGAGTTCCATCAGGACTGGGAGGACATGACCGCCCGGGTCGTCCCTTATCTGCGCTCCGTCGTCGGCGCGGACGTCGACGACCCGCGCCTGGTCGAGATCCTCGGTGAGCTCTCCCTGCGCAGCGAGCGGTTCCGCAGGCTCTGGGCCCGGCAGGACGTCAAGCACAAGACCAGCGGTACCAGCTTGCTCCTGCACCCCCAGGCCGGTCCTCTGGAGCTGCGCTACGAAAAGCTGCTGGTCCCGGGCACCGGCGGGCAGACGCTGATCACGTACCACGCGGAGCCGGGCAGCGCTTCCGAGGAACGCCTGCGCCTGCTCGCCAGCATGCACGCCCCGGGGCACATCACCGGTACACCGGCGGCAGACCGACCCGCCCCCGGCGCACCACGCCGTGACAAGCGTGGGGGACACGCATCCGGCGGCCGCACGGCCGCCTGAGCCCTGACCACGGAAACACGCAGAGCGGGACACCCGCACCCTGCCCGGCTTGACGGCGCTCGGCCTTCACCGCAGCGACCGAGGCCCTGGAACGGCTTGAGAAACCCGGCAGCCCGTCTGTCACCTGAATGCGCTTCCCGAAGTGCCCGTTTGCCATGGCACTCCGACGATCGAAAGCCGGAGATGTCAACGGAAGGCACGCAGATGAGCGCATCCCTTTCCACGGTCCCTGTTGGTTTCATACGCGGGGTGGGCTTGCTCGCGGCGTTCACTGCGACGTGCGGTGCGGCCGTGTCACCAGCCTTCGCTGACGGCATGGCGCCCGGGACCGGCGACAAGCCCACCGTTGTCCTCGTGCACGGCGCGTTCGCCGACGCGTCCGCCTGGAGCGGGGTGGTGGAGCGGCTGCGCGCCGCCGGGCATCCGGTCATCGCTCCGGCCAACCCACTCAGGGGACTGCAGTACGACGGTGCCTACATCGCGAGCGTGCTGCGCAGCATCAAGGGCCCGATCGTCCTCGTCGGTCACTCCTACGGCGGTTCGGTCATCAACGAGGCGGCCCTCGGCAGCGCCAACGTGAAGGCGCTGGTGTTCGCTGCCGGTTTCCTCCCCGCGAAGGGTGAGAGCGCGGGCGAACTCGCCGCCAAGTACCCCGGCAGCACCTTGGGGCAGACCCTGAGGAAGGTGCCCTTCCCGCTCCCCGGCGGCGGCACCGGAACGGACCTGTACATCAAGCAGGACCTGTTCCACAAACAGTTCGCTGCCGACGTCCCGTCGTCGAGGGCCACCGTCATGGCCGCCACCCAGCGTCCGGTGGCCGACACGGCCCTCACGGACAAAGCAAGCGGAGAGGCCTGGAAGACCATCCCGTCGTTCGACCTGATCGCGAGCGACGACAAGAACATTCCGGCCGCAGCGCAGCGCTGGATGGCCAAGAGGGCCAACGCCGTCTCCGTCGAGGTGCCGTCCTCGCACGCCGCACCTGTCTCGCACCCCGAAGAACTCACCCGTCTCATCGAGCGAGCCACAGGCGTCGCCTCGTCGTCCTCGCCGAGCCTCGCAGCCACCGGTCGCGAGCACACCTGGATGCTGGTCGGCCTGGCCGCGGGCACGACAGCACTGGGGGCCGGTCTCGTCACGGCGATGCGTCGACGTAGGAACGCCGCTGCATCGCGTCTGCCGGAGGGACTGTAAAGGCGCTCAGCGCAACCGAGGGCTCTTCGGGACAGCCCGCTGGTCACCTTCTGCTTGTCAAGTGCCTTCCTGTCCCGGCCATCGCGATCGAACCCGCCGGTCGCCAGGCACAGGGGGGTCACGCGCCGGCCGACGGCGCGGTCATTCCTCGACGTCGATCACGATCTTTCCTTCAGCGGTGCCGCTCTCCACGGCGGCGTGGGCGTCGGCCACGGTGGCCAGGGTGAAGTGCCGCGGGTCGAGCCGGGGCATGAGGGCTCCGGCGTCGGCGAGGGTGGCCGCCTCCCGCATGATCTGTCCGTGGTGTTCGCGTCCGCGGCCGGTGAGCATGGGCAGCAGGGTGAAGATTCCGGAGTAGGTGGCCCCCCGGAAGGACAGGGGTGCGAGACTGTGGCTTCCCCAGCCCAAAGCGCTCACGACATGGCCCGTGTAGGTGCGGACCGCGGTGAAGGACGCGTCGAGTACGGCACCGCCAAGGGTGTCGAAGACGATGTCGAAACCTTCTCCGCCGGTGTGCCGGGCGACGTACTCCTCCACGGCCGTGGTGGTGTAGTCGATCGGAACCGCCCCCAATTGCTCGACCGATTCCGTCTTCGCGGGCGATACGGTGCTGAAGACCTGGGCGCCCCGGGCGCGGGCGATCTGGATCGCCACGTGGCCGATGCCGCCGGCCCCGCCGTGGACAAGGACCTTCTGACCCGGGCCGACCTGAGCCCGGTCGACCAGGCCCTCCCAGGCGGTGATGAAGACCAGGGGCAGCGCTGCGGCCTGCCGCATGCTGAGCGAGGCGGGCTTTCGGGCCAGCAGGCGGGCGTCGACAGCCGCGTACTTGGCCAGCGAACCCTGCAGATCGCCTACGCCACCGGTCAGGCCGTAGACCTCGTCCCCGGCGGCGAACCCGGTGTCCTCGCCGGCCTGCTCGACTACGCCGGCTAGATCCAGCCCGAGCACTGCGGGCAGTTCACTCCGGGCGTGAGCGGCCTTCCCGTCCCGGATCTTCAGGTCCAGCGGGTTGACTCCGCTGGCCTTGACCTTGACCAGAACCTGGCCAGAGCCCGCGACGGGCTTGTCGGTCTCCTTCAGCACCAGCGGGGTGCCGAACTCTTCCAGAACCAGTGCACGCACGGTGTGCTCTCCTTGTCTTGCGGATGGCCGGGGCCGGCCCTTCCGTGTCGTTCCGTTCCCCGGTGTCGGCGGCGCTCCCGCTGCCGGTCAGACGAGGAGTGCAGCAATCGCGGGTACGGCGCCCGCGTCGACCCCACCACTGCATCGTGTGCACGCAGGACAGGGTGCCGCCACCGCGCGGGGCGGGTTGCCTGCAGGGCGGGTCACTCCAGGGCCCTCAGCGCGGCCTCGGCAACCGCCATCAGTGACTTCCGGTCGGGCTCGATGGCACCCATGACCCGCAGACCGTGCATCGTCACGACGAGATACCGGGCCAGGTCCCGGGCGTCGTGCGTGTCCGACAGCTGCCCATCCGCCTGAGCCTCCGCGATGACCTGGGAAAGTGCGCCCTCCAACGAGGCTGTCGTCGACCGCACATGGGCGGCTACCTCCCGGTCGCGGGCGACCCGCTCCACGGCGGCACCGACGATCAGGCAGGCTTTTCGGCCGCCGTCACCGACGATCTCGTCCACCGTTGCGACCAGGACTTCACGCAGCAGCTCACGGGCCGGCGCACCCCCACGGAGCAGCTCGATCATGGGTAGTGCGTACCGCTCCCGGTAGCGGTCCATGGCCGCCAGGTACAGGCCCTCCTTGCTGCCGAAGGCGGCATACAACGAGCCGCGGCCCACACCGGTGGCGTCGACCAGGTCCTGTACCGACGTGCCCTCGTAGCCCTTGCGGCGGAAGGCGTTCATCGCCGCCTCCACAGCCCTTTCGGTGTCGAACTCCCTCACGCGTGCCATGACCGCATCGTATCAGGAATGATAGATAAAAAATTTTAGTTCGCAGGAGGGTCCCTTAGTTGAAGATTTTTTTGACTCTTCGTTCCATATAGGGTCTACTGGCGGACGTCACCTGATCGCGACCGGCAGCACGTCGCTCCCGTGATGAGCGCCTGATCGTTCGTACGAAGCCCAGGACTCAATGACCCTTCGTCCGCGTACTGGCGCGGCGCCGAAAGGACACACAGCATGGACAAGCAGGAAGCCCGCACGCCCTCTGCATGGCGTTCACGTGTAGCCGGCGCAGCCGTGGCGGCTACGCTGCTGGCCGGCGGGGGCGCGGGCGCGGCAGCCTGGGCCTCCCAGCCCGCGTCAGCGGCGCACCACCGGGCGCAGTCCGCGCCCGACGCGGCCGTGGCGCAGCGGCTGGCCGACATCGAGGACATCCGTCAGGTGAAGGCGCGCTACTTCCGCTACCTCGACAGCAAGCAGTGGTCCAAGCTGGCCGCCCTCTTCACCGCCCACCCCACCATCGACGTAGGCGCGAAGTACAGCAGCGGCAAGGAGCTCGCCGAGAAGACGGCAGCGCTGCTGGGTGACGCCCCCACCGCCCACCAGGGCTTCCTGCCGGAAATTCAAGTGCACGGAAACCGCGCCACGGCGATCTGGGCGATGGAGGACTACGTGAGTTTCCCGCCCGGCTCCAGCTACAAGAACGGCTTCCACGGCTACGGCGAGTACCACGACACATACAAGCGGATCAACGGCCACTGGTACATCGACAGCACTGTCCTGTCCCGGTTCCGGGTGGACGCCGTCCCCAACTGGACGCCGTCCACCGCGCCGAAGAAGTAACAACAAACCCCATCCCCATGAGCCCGTCAGGGCCCATTCGCAGGAGTGACAACATGAGCACCATCGGTGTCGGCATCATCGGCGGCAGCCCGGGCGGCTGGGCCTCCATCAGCCACATCCCCGCCCTGAAGGCAGTGCCGGACTTCGAACTGCGCGCCGTCAGCACCTCGCGCCAGGAATCCGCGAACGCCGCCGGGAAGGAGTTCGGGATCGAGGCCGCCTTCGACAACCACGCGGACCTCCTCGCCCACCCCGGAGTCCACGTCGTCGTGGTCGCGGTCAAGGTCCCCCACCACCGGGAACTGATCTCGGCGGCGATCGACGCCGGCAAGACCGTCTACGCCGAATGGCCCCTCGCCCTGAACCTGGCCGAGGCCACCGAGTTGACCCGGCGCGCCGAGGCCGCCGGAGTGCGCACCGCCATCGGCCTCCAAGGGCGCTACCACCCCGAACTCCGCTACGTGCGCCGCCTGATCGAGGACGGCCGGATCGGCCGGGTCATCGGCACCACCATGGTCGGCTCCGGCATGGTCTGGGGCCCGGAGACCACCCGGGCACACGCGTACTGGTACGACCGGACCCAGGGCGCCACTCCGCTAACCGGCGCCGCTCTCCACGCCGTCGACGCGCTCAACGTCACGCTCGGGGAGTTCGGCCAGCTGTCGGCCAACCTCGTCCTGGGCCGCACGCAGGTCACCGTGACCGACGACGGCAACACCGTCATCCCGGTGACCGCCCCGGACCAGATCTCCCTCATCGGCACCCTGGACAACGGCGCCGCGGCCTCGGTCTTCTACCGCGGCGGCACCTCGCGCGGCGACAACTTCCGCTGGGAGATCAACGGCACCGACGGGGACCTGGTCCTGACCGCCCCGTGGGGCAACCTCCAGGTCACCGACCTCACACTCCAGGCCGGCTTCGGCAAGGACACGAGCGTCTCCGACATCGAGGTCCCCGCCGCGTACTCCGCCGACATCCCCGCAGGCCTCACCGGCCCGGCCAGGAACGTCGCCGCGCTCTACACGCACCTGGGACGGGACTTGCGCGAAGGGACCCGCACGGTCCCCGACTTCGCCTACGCCCACACGCGCCACCAGCTGCTGGAGGCCATCGACCGCTCCTCCGCCGAAGGCGCCGCACAGACCCTGACCGGTCCGACCCCGGCCTGACCCCGGCGGGAACGCCTTGTGCACCCGGGCAGCCCCATGCTCCGAATACGTAACGAACGGTCAAGATCGCGAGGGAACATGAAGACAGTAGGCGTAGCCCGATTCGGGGGGCCGGAAGCCCTGCGGGTCTTCGAGGTACCCGAGCCCCACGCCGGTCCCGGCCAGGTGCGCGTCCGCGTGCACGCCGCGTCGGTGAACCCCGGCGACCGGTATCTGCGCAACGGCTCACTCGGCCGCAACAGCGCCACGCCCCCCTACGTCCCGGGTATGGAAGCGGCAGGGGTGCTCGACGAGATCGGGGCGGGCACAGTCACCGATCTGCGCATCGGGGACCGAGTGATGGCGATGACCGTGCCGACCGAGCCCGGCGGCGGCGCCTACGCCCAGTACCTCACTCTGCCCGCCCAACGGGTGACCCGCGCACCCGAGGGAACCAGCCATGCCGAGGCGGCGACGCTGCCCATGAACGGCCTGACCGCCCGGCGGGCACTTGACCTGCTCGGCCTGTCCCCTGGGCAGACCGTCGCGGTCACCGGCGGTGCAGGCGTGGTCGGCGGATTCGTGATCCAGATGGCCAGGGCCGAGGGGATCACGGTGGTGGCGGACGCGTCGCCGACGGACGAGGAGCTCGTGCGTTCGCTGGGGGCCGACCGCGTAATACGCCGTGGACCCGGCGTCGCCCGGCGCATTCTCGACGCCATGCCGGAGGGCGTGGACGGACTGGTGGACGCGGCCGTCATCGGCTCTTCGGCGGTGGCCGGGGCCGTCCGCGACGGCGGCGTCATCGTCACGCTCCTCGGCGAGGGCCCGCACGCCATCAGCCCGGCGGAGCTGCGACGCCGGTCCCTGCGTACCTCCATGGTGTTCGTTCCGGACTACCTCGACGACCGCGCCCGGCTGGACCGCCTGCGCTCTCAGGTCGAAGCAGGCGAACTCACCTTGCGCATCGCCCGCGTCCTGCCTGCGGAACAGGCCGCCGAGGCCCACCAGCTTCTCGAGGCCGGCGGCGTCCGCGGCCGACTCGTGCTGGCGTTCTGACCTTTCTCCGCACCAGCACCACATCAACCAACTGCTGAGGCCCTCTTCCTTCATGTCTGCGACATCCGCGCATCCGCATCCGCGCTGCTGGACCGGCTGGTCAACGTCTCGATCGCGGCCATCGGCATCATCGGCGCGGTCACCGTGGTGCAGGACGTTTCCACAGAAGGCAAGCGCACCCGCCTCGACGTATCCGGCGCGATCCTCGCGACGTGGGGCCTGTCGCCCTGGTCTTCGGCTTCGCCGAGGCCGAGAGCCGCGGCGGGGAGGCCGACCTGACCATCACGATGCTCATCGGGAGTGTGATCTTGCTGCTGGTCAAGGGCTACTCCCCGATCGAAACCGGTGTGGCGTTCCTGCCGCTCGCTGCCGCCCAGGCCTTCGGCTCCATGTTCATCGGCACGCGACTTTCCGGCAGGACGCGCCCCGGCTTGCTGATGAGCGGCGCTACCTGGTCACCCACCGAATCCTCCAAGGTCCCCGAGATGGCGATCTGACACTGAACCCCCCTGCAAGCCACCCAGCCCAACGCCGGAACAAGGGCTGCCCCACTCGTGATCGGCGGGCGGCGATCACGTCGTCCGGCCGACGTCAGGAGCTGGTGAGGACGACGAGCTGCTGGGTCGCCCGGGTCATCGCGACATAGTGGTCGACCGCTCCTTCGATGCCCTCTCCGAACGCCTCCGGGTCGATGAGGACGACCAGGTCGAACTCGAGCCCCTTCGACAGCTCCGGGGTCAGCGACCGGACCCGGGAGGTCGCCCGGAACGTGGGGTCGCCGATGACGCAGGCGATCCCCTCGGCATGTGCGGCGAGCCAGGTGTCGAGGATCGAGTCCAGATCCGACACGGATCCGTGGACGACGGGGACGCCGCTGCTGCGGATGGAGGCCGGCACGTTGGCGTCCGGGAGCACGGCCCGGATGACCGGCTCGGCTTCCGCCATGACTTCTTCCGGCGTCCGGTAGTTGATGCTCAGGGAGGCCAGGTCGATCCGGTCGAGCCCGATCCGCTCGAGCCGTTCCTGCCACGACTCGGTGAACCCGTGCCTGGCCTGGGCGCGGTCCCCGACGATGGTGAAGCTCCGGGACGGGCACCGGAGCAGCAGCATCTGCCACTCCGCGTCGGTCAGTTCCTGAGCCTCGTCCACGACGATGTGCGCGAACGGACCGGCGAGCAGGTCCGGTTCGGCGCTGGGCAGTGCGCTCTCGTCGACCAGACTGTCCTGCAGGTCCTGTCCGCGCAGCATCGTCACCGCACCCTCACCGTCGGCATCGGCCGCGATGATGTTGTCGATGACGCCGGCCATGCGCTCTCGTTCGGCGGCGACAGAGGCCTTGTGCCGACGCTTGCGCCGCGACGCCGCCGGGTCGCCGAGCCGCTGCCGTGCCGCGTCCAGGAGCGGCAGGTCGGACACCGTCCAGGCCTGGGGGTCCTCGCGCTGCAGCTTCGACACGTCATCGCGGCTGAGCCAGGGAGCGCACATCCGTAGGTAGGCGGGCACCGACCACAGGTCTCCCACGAGGTCGGCCGCTTCGAGCAACGGCCATGCGCGGTTGAAGGCCGTGAGCAGTTCCCTGTTCTGCCGCAGCGACTTGCGGAGCAGATCGGGTGAGACGTCGCCGTCGTGCTTGTCCACGAGGATCGTGAGCAGTTCCTCCCAGACCTGGTCGCGCGCATCGTTGTGCGGGGTACCGGGTTCTGCCGCTTCGAACGCCACGGCCCAGTCGTCGGCGCTCAGCCAGATGTCGGACCAGTGGGTCGTGACCGTCATCCCCTTGGCGGGCGGCTCTTCGTAGAACCTGACGGCCGTTTCGATCGCCTTCACCAGGTCCGCGGACGACTTCAGGAGGGCCACGTCCGGGTCGGCCTCGATCGCTGCTGCGGCTCCCTCGGCGACGAGGTCCCGCAGGGTGCAGGTCTGCACGCCCTCCTCTCCGAGGCTGGGGAGGACGTCGGCGACGTAGTCCAGGTAGGGCCGGTGCGGACCGACGAACAGCACGCCGCCCCGGCGGTGCCCGAGACGAGGGTCGGAGTACAGGAGGTAGGCGGAGCGGTGCAGAGCGACGACGGTCTTCCCCGTGCCCGGTCCGCCGTCGACGACGAGAGCGCCGCGGGATCCCGCGCGGATGATGGCGTCCTGGTCGGCCTGGATGGTGCCGAGCACGTCCCGCATCTTTGCCGACCTGTTGCTGCCCAGGCTGGCGATGAAGGCGGACTGGTCGTCGAGCGCGGCGTGCCGTTCAAGCCCGTCGGCGGTGAACACTTCGTCCCAGTAGTCGCTGATCCGGCCGCGGGTCCAGCGATACCTGCGGCGGCTTGCCAGACCCATCGGGTTGGCGTGGGTGGCTCCGAAGAACGGCTCGGCGGCGGGGGAGCGCCAGTCGAGCAGCAGCCGACGGCCCGCGCTGTCCGTGAGGCCGAGTCGTCCGACGTACACGGGCTCGGGGTTGTCCGCGCTCACCATGTGTCCGAGGCACAGGTCCAGACCGAAGCGACGCAGTGTGCGCAGGCGAGCGGTCAGCCGGTGGATCTCCACGTCCCGGTCCATCGCCTGCCGGCCCGCGCCGCCGGGCGCCCTGCGCTCGGCATCGAGGCGGTCGGACAGCTCGGCGATCGTCTGCTCGAGGCTCTCCGCGATGGTCGCGAAGTGCTGCTCGTCGCCGGCGATCAGCGTCGGGTCGGCCTTCGGCGAGAGGTGGTCGGGAAGGTCGAACGCGCTGGTGGTCAGGGGGGTCACGTCATCAGCTCCGATCCGAGGTCGCGCCCGCGAAGTCCGGCGGCGTCTGGCCTCGGTCGGCGATTCTCCGGCACGACCGGGGCCTTGCCGCAAGCCCCCCTGTGCGCTATAAGTTGAGAGTGGCAAGGAGTGGATGACTCCTTGCCTTTGCTTTTGTCACCCGGCGACGCGCCATGTCTGTGAAGGCCAGGACCGCCCCGCGTGCAGCCGGACGTCCCAGACCGCACGCTGGTGACATGGCCGTCGTACAGCCCATCGTCATCTACCCGCCCGCCGGGGACGGCGGGCGGCGGGTCCGTGTGAACGATCGGTTTGTCGGGATGGCGTACGGGCTGCTGGACATCGTCGAGTTCCTGCGCCTTGCGGGCCTGGAGGATGTCGACGAGGGATGGTTGCGACAGTCCGGGCTGGTCGAGTGGCGCGGCGGTGGGCCCGATGAATGGAGTACCGCTCGGCGTGCCGACGGTCCGTGAAGGGAACCTCGCGGGCTACCGGATGTCGCCCGCGTTGGCGCTCCTCTGGATGAGTCCTATGGTGAGAAGGGGTGCGCAGGCTTTTCCCGCGAGCTGTTCACGAGCGGAAGGACATGATCATGTCCGAGGCCACCCGTCACCGTCCGCATCGGCGCAGGCACGACGGTGCCGCAGGCGTCACGGCCACCATCAACCGGGCAGCGAGCGCCGCCGGCGCGGCGGGCCGGGCCGCGGCGGATGCCGTACGGCACCCCCAGGCCGTGGTGGAGAGGTTCCGGCAGCTGCCTCAGGCGCTGCCGCTGGTCCAGCAGGCGGTGGCACCCATCCTGACCGGACGGGTGCGCGACTGGCGTGGGGAGTACGCCTACACGCTGGGTGAGCAGGCATTCGTCTACGGTTTTCCGTACATCTACAACGCCCGGCTGCGTCACCAGTGGGTGACACAGCCGCGTGACCGGGCGACGGTGCCGTACGCCCCGGTCAACCATTTCTGGCACGCTCAGCGGCTGCTGGACGCCTCGTACCGGGACGGCGGATGTCCGAACAACGACACCCTGTACTCGACCGCATGGGTGGACCTGCGCAGCGAGCCCGTTGTCCTCTCGCACCCGGACATGGGTGATCGCTATTTCGCCTTCGAGCTGATGGGCATCACCTCCGACAACTTCGACTACATAGGTCAGCGCTCCACGGGATCGAGGGCCGGCCATTTCGCGATCGTCGGTCCGGACTGGAGCGGCGAGCTTCCCGATGGTGTGCGACGTGTCGCGACCGCGCCGAGCCCGTGGATCCTGATCCTCGGCAGGACGCTGGTCGACGGCGAGGACGACGTGCCGAACGTACAGGCGCTCCAAGCCCAGTACCGGATCACTCCGCTCAGCTTCTTCCGCAGCGGCGGCGGGCCCGTCGACCCGGCGCAGCTCCCGGCGAGCCGCGAGGTGCTGGCGCCGGTGGACCCCGCGCAGGATCCGCTCGGACCCTGGAAGACGCTCAACGCCATGCTGGCCGAGAACCCGCCACCGGCGCACCACGCGATCCTGCTCAGGCAGTTCGCCGAGGTCGGGATCGGCCCCGGCCTCGATGTCGAGGCCCAGCCGGAGGCGGTCAAGCAGAGCCTCGTCCGGGCTGCGGCTGTCGGCCTGCCGATGCTCAAGCAGCAGGTGATCAGCGGTGAGTGGGCACGTCTGGTGAACGGTTGGCGTTACCCGCCACCGCAGATGGGCCGTTTCGGCGACGACTTCCTCAAGCGCGCTGCCGACCAGTCGTTGTTGGGCATCATGGCCAACGATCCCGACGAAGCGGTCTATCTGCTCAACTACCATGACGCGGCCGGGAACAAGCTGTCGTCCGGCCGGTACGAACTGCGCTTCAGCGCGGGCGCGATGCCACCCGTCGATGCCTTCTGGTCCCTGTCCGCGTACGGCGACGACATGAACCTGATCCCCAACCCGGCCGGCCGCTACTCGGTCGGGGACCGCACACCCGGGCTCGTCATGGACCCTGACGGTGGCCTGACGATCCACCTGCAGCCCGCATCACCGGGAGAGGGCCGCGAGTCCAACTGGCTGCCCACGCCCGAAAGCGGCACCTGGTTCGTGGTCCTTCGCATGTACCGGCCGCACCGCGAGGTCGTGGACGCGGCGTGGGAGTGCCCTCCGCTCACCCGCGTCGACTGACCTGTCCCAGGCGCCGGCCGCGGCTCTCCCCGGCACGGGGGAGATGCCCGCTCCGCTGAGCATCGGCAACGCCCAGGATCGTCAGCGCCTCCTCGACATCGGTCGCGGTTCCGGGACGGACGGTAACGGCGTCATTGGTTGGCACGGTGGGACGGTAGTCCTTGACCGGCAGAGGTGGTCAACCGTTCCTGGAAACGCAGGCAGGCATGGATCGCCTCGTCGTCCCGGACAGCGGGCCGGGCTGCACCTCGTGTCCGCGCGAGTCGTCCAGGGATTTCAACTGCCCTGGTCGGTGCGGTCGATCCGGGCGTCGGAGATCATCGTCGGCCCCTGTGCGGGCATCGGTGCCCCCGACGACGACATCCCACATTCACCGATCGAGCGTCAACGCTCCAGGTGTACGGTGAAGTGCCTCTCCGTCTCACCGGCGGGAACGGTGCGGACAAAGCCTTGGGCGTTGCGGTAGTCCCCCGATCCGCCGGTGATGCCGACGTCGACGGAGGACGGGGCAGGCAGGTGGAGCAGCGCCTGTGCGGCGAACTGCCCCTCAGGCAGGGCGAAGGTACCCAGGCACTGGAGCGCGGCCGGGCTGACCCGGGTATAGGTGCAGATCACGCTGTGATCGCCGACCTTCTCACCGTCGCGGTACAGGTCTTCGTGGATCACACGCTGGTCACCCAGGCTGATTCCCTCCTCGCCCAGATCGAGGTCCTCGCTCGAGGTCTGCTTGCCCACCAGCTCGAAGACCTCCGTGCGCTGCCGAGTGTCGGACGCATCGCTGGAAGTCGACGGGCTGGCCGACGCCAGCGGGGCAATGGCGACCCCCGCGATGACAGCAGCCATACCGGCGGCTGCACTGAGGTAACGCACCTTCTTGGTCTTCAACATGCTCGGCAACTTGCTGCTCCGTTCTGTGGAGTGGAAGTCGATTCGGTGGTGACGGGCGCGCCGCGCCCACATGCCCGGTTCAGGAATCCGCGCGCTTCGGCAGCCGCCAGTTCGGGCGCGGGAAGTGACAGGTGTAGCCGTCCGGCTGGCGCCGCAGGTAGTCCTGGTGTCTGGGCTCGGTTTCCCGGAAGGCGCCGGCCGGAACGACCTCTCGGCGTGGGTTCCGTGGGCGCGACAGGACGGATACGGCATATCGCCCCGTTTATCCCACCCTAGTGGTCAGAACACCCGGGAGCGACCGAAGCAGCTCCTGCATGCCCCAGCTCGTCAGACGGCAGTGGCGTTGATGGTGACGGGGATGTTGCCGCGGGTGGCCTTGGAGTAGGGGCAGAGTTGGTGGGCGGCGTTGGCGAGCTCGGTGGCCTGGTCCTGGTCGACGCCGCCGAGTTCGAGGTTGAGGACGGCGGCGAGGGAGTAACCGTCGTCGTTGTGGTTCAGGCTGATCTCGGCGGTGATCTCGGTACTGGTCAGCCTGACCTTGCGGTCGGCGGCGGCCCGGCGGACGGCGCCGAGGAAACAGGCACCCCAGCCCGCGGCGAAGAGCTGCTCGGGGTTGGTGGCGGTGCCGGACCCGCCGAGCTCCTTGGGGTAGGAGAGCGTGGTCTCCAGCAGACGGTCGTCGGACTGGACGCGGCCACCGTTGCGGCCTTCGCCGGTGACGTTCACAACGGCGGTGTAGCTGTTCGGCATTGCATGTCCTCGTAGGGGAGTCGGGGCGTTGCGGGTCTCGTCGGTCGAGAAAACTCGAGTCGAGAGAACTCCTTGGCGGGGACACGCGTCGCGGGTCACCTGTTCAGGAGGTGACCCGATCGTCGCAGTATGGTCGTCACCTGTCAAGGTGGTGACGTTTTGGTGGGGCAGGCGTGCTCATCGCGCCCGCGGCGAGAGAGGCATCAGCTCCTGGTGAGAAGTGCCGTGAGGTGGGCCGTGCCCGCGGGTACGGCGAGCAGCGTGCCGAGCGCGGTCCGCTCGGTCCGGGCCGGCGATCCGGTGTCGCCGGGTTCCGCCGCCGCGCCCACCAGCAGCACCTGCCACGGCCCCGGCGCACCCTCCGCCTCGACCGTGACCGTGTCGCCGTCGCGGCTCGTCCGGAAGACGGCCGCCGCGCCGTCCCGGGCGCCCGGGGCCGGGATCCGTGTCGTGACCGTCGTACCGTCGACCGGCGCGTGGACCCGCAGTGTCACCCCGTGCGCCCAGTCGTACTCCGCCGCGTCGTCGCTCTCGCCGTACGGGATGACCGAGCCGGGCCGGGCGAGCAGGGGGAGGCTGTCGAAGCCGTACTGCTCACGCCGCCAGCCGGGCCCCTGGATCTGCTCGCCCGACAGCAGATGGGTCCAGGTGCCGTCCGGCACGTAGTAGTCGACGGTGCCGTCCGCCGAGAAGACGGGAGCGACGAGCAGGTCGTCGCCGAGCATGTACTGCCGGTCGAGGGTGTGGCAGGCGGGGTCGTCGGGGAACTCCAGCACCATCGCCCGCATGACCGGCGTGCCGCGCTCCGCCGCCTGCTGGGCCGCGCGGAACAGGTACGGCATGAGCCGGTGCTTGAGGCGGGTGAAGTCGCGGGTGACCGCGACCGCCTCCTCGTCGTAGTCCCACGGCACCCGGTAGGACTTGCTGCCGTGCAGCCGGCTGTGCGACGACAGCAGGCCGAACTGCACCCAGCGCTTGAAGACCTCGGGCGTCGGCGTGCCCTCGAAGCCGCCGATGTCGTGGCTCCAGAAGCCGAAGCCGGACAGCCCCAGCGACAGCCCGCCGCGCAGCGATTCGGCCATCGCGCCGAAGTGGGACTCGCAGTCGCCGCCCCAGTGGACCGGGAACTGCTGGCCGCCTGCCGTTGCCGAGCGCGCGAAGAGCACAGCCTCGCCCGTGCCCCGTGCCTCGCGCAGCACGTCGAAGACGGTCTCGTTGTAGAGCTGCGTGTAGTAGTTGTGCATCCGCTCCGGGTCGGAGCCGTCGTGCCAGACCACGTCGGTGGGGATGCGCTCGCCGAAGTCGGTCTTGAAGCAGTCGACGCCCTGCGCGGCGAGCGCGCGCAGCTTGCCCGCGTACCACTCCCGCGCGTCCGGATTGGTGAAGTCGACGAGGGCCATGCCCGCCTGCCACAGATCCCACTGCCACACGTCGCCGTTGGCCCTGCGGACCAGATAGCCGTGCCGTTTGGCCTCCGCGAACAGCGCGGACTTCTGCGCGATGTACGGGTTGATCCACACCGACACGCGCAGCTCGTGCTCGTCCTTCAGGCGCCGCAGCATGCCCTCGGGGTCCGGGAAGACGTCCGGGTCCCAGGTGAAGTCGCACCACTGGTACTCGCGCATCCAGAAGCAGTCGAAGTGGAACACCCCGAGCGGGATGTCGCGCTCGGCCATGCCGCGTACGAACCGGTTCACCGTCTCCTCGTCGTAGGAGGTGGTGAACGAGGTCGACAGCCACAGCCCGAACGACCAGGCCGGCGGCAGCGCCGGGCGGCCGGTCAGCGCCGTGTAGCGGTCCAGGATGTCCTTGGGTGTCGGGCCGTACACGACGAAGTACTCCAGCGACTGGTCCTCGACGCTGAACTGCACCTGCCCGACGGCCTCCGAGCCGACTTCGTAGCTCACCTTGCCGGGATGGTTGACGAAGACGCCGTAGCCGCGGTTGGTCAGATGGAACGGAACGTTCTTGTACGCCTGCTCGCTCGCGGTGCCGCCGTCGGCCTGCCAGATGTCCACGCTCTGGCCGTTCTTGACGAACGGGGTGAACCGCTCGCCGAGCCCGTACACCAACTCGCCGACACCGAGCGACAGCTGGCCCAGCGAGTAGTGGCTGCCGTCGCCGGTGACCGCGAAGCCGGTCCCGCGCGCCTCGGCGGAGGTGAGGACGCGGCCGTCCGCGGTGAAGTCCAGCCGCCACGGTGCCGCGGTGTCCACACGCAGGGACAGCTCCCCGGCCGTCAGCTCAAGGAGCGAGCCCTCCCTGCTGACCTTCCCCGCGTGGCCCGGCTCGGCGCGCAGCGCGAACTCCGGGCCGCGCTCGGCGGCGCCCGCGTGGTGGGTGGAGCGGACGCCGATCACGCCCTCGGCGGGGGACCAGCATTCGACGGTCAGCAGCGGGCTGTTGAGGGTGTGGCCGCGCTTCGTCACGTGCCGCACGGGCGCGTAGAGCGTGAGCCGGTCGTCGGTGACCTGTACGTCGGCGACCTCGGTCGCGTACGACGCCTTGACGCCGTCGCGCATGAGCCAGTAGCCGTCGGTGAACTTCATGGGGGGTCCTTAACGAGGGGTGGTGCGGCTGCCGGGAACGGCGGGTCAGGCGCCGCCGCGGGTGCGGTGGGCGGAGATCAGCCGCTGGTACCAGTGGTAGCTGTCCTTGGGCGTGCGCGCCTGTGTGGCGTAGTCGACCCGGACGATGCCGAAGCGCTGGCCGTAGCCGCGGGCCCACTCGAAGTTGTCCAGCAGCGACCACACGTAGTAGCCGCGCACGTCGACGTCGGCGCGCAGCGCGGCGGCGAGCGCGTCGAGATGGCCGTGGAGGTAGTCGATGCGGTCGGTGTCGCGGACCCGGCCGTCGGCATCGGTCGTGTCCGCCTCGGCCGAGCCGTTCTCGGTGATCAGGATCGGAGGCAGCGCCGGGTAACGCTCGGTCAGGTCGACCAGCAGGTCCGTGAAGGTGTGCGGGACCACGGGCCAGCCCATGGTGGTGTGCCGGACGTCGTCGCGCCAGCTCTCCTCGGCCCGGACGTCGACCGCGGTACGGGTCGCCGGGTCCGGGTCGCGGTACGGGGCGTCGGCGACGGTGATCGGCCGGTAGTAGTTGATGCCGACGAAGTCGAGCGGCGCGCCGATGAGATCGAGGTCGCCCTCGCGCCGGTAGGAGCCGTCGCCGGAGGGCAGGAGCTCGCCCCAGGTCTCGGCCTCGTGCTCCGGGTAGCGTCCGGCGAACAGTGGCTCGAACCACACGTCGTTGTGCAGCGTCTCCACGCGGCGTACGGCGGCCAGGTCGGCGGGGGAGTCGGTGGCCGGCAGCAGCCGGTCGGGGTTGAGCGTGATCCCGACCTCGCGTACGCCCGCGGCGCGCAGCTCGCGCACGGCGAGCCCGTGGCCGACGAGCAGATGGTGCGCGGCGGCGAGCGCGCCGCGGCCTTCGCGGGCGCCCGGGGCGTGGGCGCCCGCCGCGTAGCCGACGAAGGCGCTGCAGAACGGCTCGTTGAGGGTGATCCAGCGGTCCACCCGGTCGCCGAGCCGGGCGGCGACCAGGCCGGCGTACTCGGCGAAGCGTTCCGCGGTCTCGCGCACCCGCCAGCCGCCGCGGTCCTCGAGGGCCTGGGGGAGGTCCCAGTGGTAGAGGGTGGCGGCGGGTGAGATGCCGGACGCGAGCAGTTCGTCGACGAGCCGGTCGTAGAAGTCGAGACCCGCCGTGTTCACCGGGCCCGAGCCGTCCGGCTGGATGCGCGGCCAGGCGATGGAGAAGCGGTAGCTGTCCACGCCCAGCTCGCGCAGCAGGGCGACGTCCTCGCGGTAGCGGTGGTAGTGGTCGCAGGCCACGTCACCGGTGGCGCCGTCCGCGACGCGTCCCGGCTCGCGGCAGAAGGTGTCCCAGATGGACGGGCCTCTGCCGTCCTCGTCGTACGCGCCCTCGATCTGGTAACTCGCGGTGGCGGCGCCGAAGAGGAAACCGTCGGGGAACTCGGGGAGTCTCATGATGGGTTACAGCCCTTACCGGCTACTTGACGGACCCGCCGGTGATCCCGGCGGCGATGTACTTCTGGGCGACGACGAGCAGGATCGCGGCCGGCACGGCCGAGAGCACCGCGGTCGCCATGACCGCACCCCAGTCGCTGACGTGTGCGCCGACGAACTGGTAGATGCCGAGCGTGATGGGCCTGACGTCGTCCGTGGTGTTGAGGGTCAGCGCGAACATGAAGTCCGACCAGGCGAAGAGGAAGGTGAACAGGCCCGCCGTGATCAGGGCGTTGCGGCTCATCGGCAGCACGATCCGGACGAACGCGGTGAAGCGGTTCGCCCCGTCCACCATGGCGGCCTCGACGACCTCACCCGGGATGGACACCATGAAAGCCCGGAGCAGCACGATCGCGAACGGCAGACCGAGCGAGGCGTCCGCCAGGATCAGCCCCAGGTAGGAGTTGACCAGGCCGAGCTCTGCGTACGCGCTGTAAAGGGCGTTGGCGATGACGATGCCCGGCACCATCTGCGTGATGAGCGTCGTGAAGACGATGCTCTGACCGCCGCGCAGCCCGAACTGGGCGAGCCCGTACGCGGCGGGCGCGGCCAGCGCGAGACACACGACGACGGCGCCGAGCGCGACGACGAAGCTGGTGAGGAGCGAGCCGCCCTGGGTGCTGATCGCCGTGTCGAAGTTCTTCAGGCTCGGTGAGGCGGGAAACCACTCGGTGGCGGCGATGCTCGACTCGGGCTGGAGCGCGGTGTTGACCATCCAGTACACCGGGAAGAGCAGGACGGCGAGGATCAGCAGCGCCGCGGCGGTGTTCCACGCCGAGCGAAAACGGAGACGGTTCGCCGGTCGGTTCAGCGGCGCCTTCATCGGTCGGTTCATCGTCGGTCACTTCCCCTTGCCGAAGTCGGCGCGGTTGGCCCGCAGGTACAGCACGGCGAAGACCGCGCTGATGAGGATCAGGACATTGCCCACCACGGCGCCCTGGCCGAAGTCGAGCTGCAGGAAGGACAGCTGGTACGTGACCGTGCCCAGCGTCTGCGTGGAGTCCGCGGGGCCGCCCGAGGTCAGCGCCAGGATCAGGTCGAGGATCTTCACCGTCGACATGAAGCCCAGCACGAGCACGACCGTGATCACCGGGCGGAGCATCGGCAGCGTGATGCTGCGGAAGGTACGCCACGCGCCGGAGCCGTCCAGCGACGCGGCCTCGTACAGCTCGCGCGGGATCTCCTGGAGACCGCCGTAGAGAATCACCATGTTGAACGGGATGCCGATCCAGATGTTGACCAGGATCGCCGACAGCAGCGCCACACCGGGGCTGCTGAGCCACGGCACACCGTCCTGCGGGGCCAGGCCGACCGCGTGCAGGGCGGTGTTGAGCATCCCGTGGTCCTGGTCGAGGATGCGCCGCCAGACGACGGCGGAGACGACCATGGGCACGAGCCACGGCAGGAGCAGGATGGCGCGCACGAACCCGGAGAGCCGGAAGCGGCGCGAGAAGAACACGGCGAGCGCGAGGCCGATGGTGAACTGGCCGATCAGCGAGCCGACGGTGAAGACGGCCGTGTGCCACAGAGCGTCGGTGAACAGCTCGTTGGAGAAGACGGCCCGCCAGTTGTCGAGACCGTTGAACGGAGCCTCGCCGGTGAAGTACGTCTTCGGCGTGTAGTGCTGGAAGCTCATCACGATGTTGCGGACGAGCGGATAGCCGAAGAAGAGCGCCATGTAGGCGAGCGCGGGGAGGACGAAGAGCCAGCGGAGCAGTCCGCGGCCCCGCGGGGCACGCCCGGTGGCGGACTTCGCCTTGGCGGCCCCCGTGCTGGGCGCGATGGAGGTGATCGTGGTCATGGCCGGTTCCTCACTTCCCCGCCGAAGCCTGCTGCTGGGCCCGCTGCAGGGCCTGTTCGGGACTGGTCCGCCCGGTCAGCACGGACTGGAAGGCGCCCGCGAGCGCGTCCCCGACGACCGGCCAGCCGGTGCCGACCTTCGCGGTACGGGAGCGGGCCGTGGTGACCAGGTCGGCGAAGGCGGCGAGCTTAGGGTTCTGCTGCGCGTACGCCTCGGCGGCGGCGGAGCGGGTGGGCACGTTGTTGACGGACTCGCCCCACTGGAGCTGGTTCTTCTCGGAGTTGAGGCAGTTCAGGAGCTTGCCCGCGTTCTTCTCGCGGGCCGGGTCCTCGTCGTTCTTCGGCACGGCCATCACGGTGCCCCCGATGGGCGGCACCGCGGCTCTGCCCGCCTCGGGCACCGGAATGCTCGCGACCGCCCAGTCCACGTTCTTCTGGGCGCTGAGGACCGGCACCTGCCACGGCCCGTTGATCATCATTGCGGCGCGGCCCGCGACGAACTGGTCGTTGACGTCCTGCTGGTTCCAGTTGACGACGGACTTCGAGGCGGAGCCGTCCGCGACCAGGTCCTTCCACAGCTGGAGGGCGGCCTCGCCCTTGCCGTTGTCGAGTTTGGCCTCGTCACCGCCGGCGGACCAGAAGAACGGCAGGAACTGGTAGACGCCGTCCGCGTTGGGGCTCGCGCTGAAGGCCATCCCGTACGTGTCGCCGACGGTGAGCTGCTTGGCTGCGGCCCGCAGTTCGTCCCAGGTGGTGGGCGGCGCGATGCCCGCCTTCTTCAGCAGCGCGGTGTTGTAGATCAGCGCGAGGGAGTTCACGGAGCGGGCGATGCCGTACTGGGTGCCGTCGTACGAGCCGAGGGAGGTGGCGCTCGCGGAGAAGCCGGAGGTGTCGACCCCGACTTCGTCGAGCGGCCGCAGGCCCTCCGTCTGCGCGAACTGCGGCAGCTCGGACCCGTCGAGCTCCAGGATGTCGGTGAGCGAGTCGGAGGACGCCATCCGCAGCGCCTTCGAGGCGATCTGGTCGGCGGGCACGCTGATCTGCTCGACCTTCAGGCCCAGCGGCTCGGCGCAGCGGTCGAAGAACCGCTGGTTGGCGCCGTGTTCGGCGGTGTCGGTGGCCGAGTTGAGCACCGTGACGGTGCCGGGGTCGGGCTCGGCGGCGCATCCGGTCAGTCCCAGCGCGAGGGTGCTCGCGGCGAGCGCCGCGGCGAGGGCGGGGCGGGGTATGCGTGGTCGTCCGGTCGGGGACGGCATGATCGGTTCTCCATTACATGTGCGGCTCTGGACATGCGGGGGTGAGGCGGGGGTGCGTGGCCGGCCGTGCGGAACGGGCGGCCCTCGCGGTCAGCCGGACGGGGGCGGGGCGATGGCGGGCCCGGCCATCCGCGGCTGGATGAGGTGGTGCGGCGCGGCGGGCGCGGTCGAGGCAGGTGCCGCTGTGGGCTCCTGGGACGACGCCGGCCGGCCGTCGCAGCCGGCGCTGATCGCGTCGATGGCGAGCCGGGCCACGGCCGTGGACATCTCCGCGACGGGCAGGTCGATCCGCGGCAGATGCCGGATGCCCAGCTCGTCCGGGAGGCTGCCGACGAGGACCACGGACAGGTCCTCGGGGACCCGCAGCCCGGCCGAGGACACGGTGTCCAGCAGGTGGGGGAGGAGGATCAGGTCCTGGACGACCAGCGCGGTCGGCGCGGGACGCACGCCCAGCGCTTCGCGCAGCCGGCGCCCGAGCCTGGCCGGGTCGCGGTGCGAGGAGAGCACGTGCACCTCGGCCCCGGTCTCGGCGGTCGCGCGCCGGGCGCCGTCGAGGCCGCGCACCGCATAGCCGCGACGCGCGGCGATCTCGTGCTCGGCCGACGACAGGAAGACGATCCGCCGGTGGCCGGCCGCCGCGGTCTCACGGACGGCGAGGGCGACCGCCGCCTCCCAGTCGAGATCGGTCCAGGGCAGCGCCGCGTGGTCGTCGTGGCCGAGCAGTGCTGCGGGGAAGCCCAGCTTGTGCAGGACCTCGATACGGGGATCACGCTCCTCGACCGCCATCAGCACCGCCGCGTCCGCGAGCCCGCTGCGGGCCACGCGGCGCAGCGCGCCGGCGCCGTCGCCTTCGGTGATGAGGAGCACGTCGTATCCGTGCCCGCGGGCGGCGTCGGTGACATCGATGGCGAACCGGCCGTCGATCGCCCGGTACTCACCGGGCACGCGCGGCACGGCCAGTGCCAGCACGTTGGTGCGGGAGCTGCGCAGTGTGCGGGCGCTGGCGCGCGGGTGGTAGCCGAGCTCGTCGATCGCCGCCTGCACCGCGCGCCGGGTGTCCTCGGAGATCTTGCGGGATCCGCTCAGGACGTAGGACACGGTGCTGGGCGCCACGCCCGCCCGCTCGGCGACGTCCTTGATCGTGGCCATCTCCGCCTCCGTCCGCCCGCCTTCGGGCTCGTCGGGTTCATCGAATTCATCGAATCGATTCGATGAACGAACGGCGTGACTTTAGGCAGGCCGGGGCGGGAAGGGCAATACCCTTGGCGTTATGTCCGGTTTGTGGTCGAGGAGTTGCTGAGGGACTGCAACGTCGGATCGACCGGTGCCGTCACCGGGTAGTTGACGCCTGAGTGGTGGCTGCTCGCACTACGGTCAGGCCGCACCGGTATGGCTCGTCGAGCTCGCCGTCGGGGAAGAGCCGTGCCAGCGCGGTGCGGTTCGCGTCGAGGAGTGCGGCCCGCTCGACGGGGTGCATGACCACGAAGTGCGAGTGGGTGCCGAGGTTGCGGAGGTGTTCCTCGACGGTGATCCGACGTGACCACGTGATCTCGCGGGTGGACACCTGGACCGGAAACGGGGCGAACAGTTCGGCCACGGTTGTCGGGAAGCTGCGGGTGAAGGGCGCGAGCCGGGCATCTTCCGCCGCGACCCACGGGACACGGACGTCGGCCTGGTTCCACCACAGGGCCAACGCGCCGTGCGAGCGCAGCACACGCAGTGCTTCGGGGACGGAGCGGGCCGGGTCGGTCCAGTGCCAGGCCTGCGCGTAGGTGACCAGGTCGAAGCTGCCGGCGGCGAACGGCAGGCGGTTCCCTTCGCCCCGCACCAGCGGGACCTCCGGCTCGGCCCGGCGCAGCTCTGCGGCCATGCCGGCGCCCGGCTCCAGGGCGACGACACGGGCGCCGCGCTCACGCAGCAGCCGGGTGGCGATACCGGTGCCGGCGCCGCAGTCCAGCACGTCGGCGCCGGCCAGCGCTCGGCCGGCGAGCTCCTCCACGGCGTCGAAGAGGGCCGGCGGATAGCCCGGGCGGGCGGCAGCGTACTGCGGGGCAACCCTGTCGAAGGACAGGGCGCGGTCTTGGTTCGCGTGGGATGCCATGGCCGCGATCCTTCCGGGCGGACGGAGCACGCGGAAGACGACTGCGCCTGAGTACCCGTACTCAGGCCGGTTGTGTCGCTTGGCTCTGACGTGGCCGGTCCGTGTTGCCCACGATGGAGTGCTCCCCGCGTCGAGAGAGGTGTTTATGGGCCGTGACCTGCAGCTGTGCGCTGCCACTCCGGAGGATCTGGAGTGGATCTACGAACTGCGTCACCGGGTGTACGCACAGGAGTTGGGCCAGCATGTGCCGGATCCGGCCGGGCGGCTTCGCGACGGGCTGGACGGCGACAACGTCTACCTGGTCGCGGCGCGCGGAGCGGACCGCATCGGCTTTGTCAGTCTGACGCCGCCCTGGTTGGGGCGGTACGCGCTGGACAAGTACCTGACTCGCGACGAGCTGCCGCTGCTGACCGAGGACGATGTGTTCGAGGTGCGCATTCTCACCGTCGAGCCGCGCTGGCGGGCCACCGCAGCGGCCCCGCTGCTGATGTACGCGGCGCTGCGCTGGATCGCCGCCCGGGGCGGTCGCCGGGTGGTGGCGATGGGGCGCACCGAACTGCTCGACATGTACCTGGCCGCCGGCCTGCGCCCGGTCGGCCGTACCGTCCACAGCGGCGCGTTGACCTTCGAGGTGCTGACCGGCAGCGTGACCGAGCTGACGAAGGTCACGATGGACCGTTACCGCACCACGCTGGAGCGTCTGCGGTCCGCAGTGGACTGGCAGTTGGACGTGCCGTTCGCACCCCGGCCGGACGGCTGCGAACACGGCGGCGCCTCGTTCACCGCCATCGGCACGGACTTCCGCAGTCTGGACCGGCGTCATCAGGTGGTCGCGGCCGACGTGTTGGACGCCTGGTTCCCGCCGGCCCCCGGGGTGCGGGCGGCGCTCACGGAAGATCCGGCCTGGGCCGCCCGGACCTCGCCGCCGACCGGCGCCGAGGGCCTGCTGGCGGAAATCGCCACGGCACGGGCGCTGCCCGCGGAGACGCTCGCGGTCGGCGCCGGTTCATCCGACTTGATTTTCAGGGCCTTTGGCCAGTGGCTGACCCCGCAGAGCAGGGTGCTGCTGACAGACCCGGGCTACGGCGAATACGCCCACGTCACGGAGAGGGTGATCGGATGCCGGGTGGACCGGTTCCGGTTGCGTCGTGAAGAAGGCTGGCGGATCGATCCGGCCCGGCTGTCCGCTGCCGTCGGGTCCGGCCGCTACGACCTCGTGGTGGTGGTCAACCCGAACAACCCGACCGGACGCCACGCGCCGGCCGCTGAGTTGCGCTCGGTGATCGCCGCCGCACCGGCCCGGACCCGCTGGTGGATCGACGAGGCATACCTGGGCTATGTCGACCTGAACGAGTCGCTCGCCGGCCTCGCCGCGACGGACCCGCAGGTGGTGGTCTGCACCTCACTGTCCAAGATGTATGCGCTGTCCGGCATGCGGGCCGCGTACCTGGTGGCCGAGCCGAACACCGCGTCGCAGCTGCGCCGTTGGACGCCGCCCTGGCCGGTCAGCCTCCCGACGCAGCTGGCCGCGGTGGCAGCCCTGCGCGACCCGGCGTACTACAGCGACTGCTGGCGTCGCACCCACGAGCTGCGCCGGCAACTGGCCGCCGACCTGGCCGGGTTGGACGAGGCCGTGGTGGTCGAGGAGGCCGTGGCGAACTTCCTCACCGTGACCCTGCCGTCCGGCGGGCCGAGTGCCGCACAACTGGTGAACGAGTGCCGCCGCCACGACGTCTACCTGCGCGACCTGTCGCCGTTGTCGTCGGAGTACCAGGGGCGCACCGTGCGCATCGCGGTCAGGGACACCGCCGAGAATGCGCGCCTCGTGGCGGCGTGTCAGGCCGCCCTGGACGTACTGCGGCCGCGTTCGGCCTCGCTCGTCTCGAGGCCTGAGATGCGTGAGATGCCTGAGGACGTGCCCGTCGCCGGATCCACTCGATGATCACCGCGGCCTCCCTGGCGCCCTACCTCGGTGGGGCGTTGGCGCTGGGCGGCATTGCGGTGGCGGCGTCCCGGCGCCGCGAGCTGCTGATCCGGTGGTGCGCCTGGGCGGTCGGAGTGCCACTGGTCACCGGTGCGTTCTGGCTGGGCCGACCGGGCGCCGCGGGCCTCGCCATCGCGGTCGGGGTGATTGCGGTGCTGGAGTTCGGCGGGCTGATGCTGCTGGGCTGGGCCGACCGGGCGGTGCTGGCCGCGGCGGTGGCAGGTGTGGTGCTGGCCGCCTGGTTGGCGCCCGGACAGGTGCTCCGGGTGGTGGCGATCGGGGCGCTCGCGGTGGCCGCGGTGCCGCTCCTGGCCGGCGACTCCGAGCACGGCCTGCGCCGGCTCGGCGCCGGCCTGCTGGGCCTTGCCTGGCTGAGTGTGCTGGCCGCGCTGGTGCCGCTCGGGGCGAGTGCGCTTGCGCTGTTCATGGCGGTCTCGGTCGCCGACATCGCGGCGTACTTTGCCGGTCAACGGCTGGGTGGGCCGCGGCTGTCGCCACTGTCACCGGCCAAGCGGTGGAGCGGCACCCTGGCCGGGGCCGCGGCCGGTCTCGGCGTGCTCGCCGTGCTGTCCGCGCTGAGCTGGCCGATGGCGGTGGCGGTGGCGGTCGGCGGCCCGGCCGGCGACCTTCTCGAATCCATGATCAAAAGAGGTGCGCAGGTGAAGGACGCCGGCCGCTGGCTACCCGGCTCCGGCGGCCTGCTGGACCGGATCGACTCGCTGCTCATCGCGCTGGCCGTCCTGCTTGTTCTGCGCTGACCCTCAGGTGATCCCGTCAAGGCCGGCCCAGGCGATGATCGCCACTTGTGGACATGGCGTTGGACAGGGTGTCCGATGACCTTTAGGGTCCTCCGTGAGCGCTGTGGGGCGCCTGCTGTTTCTGACTGATCTGAAAGCGGATTTTTCGTGGTTGATGGGGTTTCCCGTCCGACCCTGCTCCTGGTGCATGGGGCATGGCACGGCGGGTGGTGCTGGGAGAAGTTGGCGTCGGTACTGCATGCCGAGGGGTGGCGCACGCGAGCGGTCGATCTGCCCAGTGCCGGCGGGCGGGCGGGAGTGCAGGACGACGCGCAGGTGGTGCTCGGAGAGCTGGAGCGCATCGAGGGCCCGGTCGTGGTCGTCGCGCACTCCTACGGCGGTATACCGGTCAGCCAGGCCGTCGCCCAGGCCGGGAACGTGTCGCGGATCGTCTACCTGGCGGCGTACCAGCTCGATGTCGGTGAGAGTCTCCTGGGGTTCCATGGCGCGCCCGCTTCGCCGGGGCCGCGCGATGTCGAGGCCGTACCGGAGGATCCGGTCGGGTTGTTCTACGGTGACGTGCCTCGGTCCGAGGCCGAGCAGGCCGCCGCGCGGCTGGTGCCGCAGAGCGCACAGTCCTTCAGGGACGCGCTGACCCGGGCCGGGTGGCACACCGTCCCGTCGACGTACATCGTCTGCGAGGACGACCGGGCCCTGCCTGTGCAGAACCAGCAGACGCTGGCGGCCAGGTCCGGTGCGGTCCACCGCATCAAGAGCAGCCACTCGCCCTTCCTTTCCAAGCCGGGGGAGCTCGCTGCTCTTCTGTCGGAGATCGCCCTCGCGTCGGAACCGTGCACAAGGAGAACGTCGTGAACAGCAACATCGGCCAGGAGGAGACGGGCGCGCCCTTCAGGGAAGAGATCAGGGCCGAACTCGTCGGACGGGCCATCGCCCTGCAGCCGCTGCTGCGGGACCAGGCGGCGCGCGGTGAGTCGGAGCGCGTCCTGCCGGCGGAGGTCGTCGACGCCCTGACCGAGGCGGGCGTCTTCCGGCTGCTCACTCCCAGGCGGTACGGCGGCTACGAGACCGACCTGCGGACCCTGACCGAAGTCTCCGAGGCCCTCGGGGAGGGCGACGGCTCGGCGGCCTGGGTCGGGATGATCATCTCGGTGACCAACTGGCTGGCATGCCTCTTCCCGGACAAGGCCCAGGAGGAGGTGTTCGGGGCCGATCCGGATGCGCGCGTGACCGGCGTGGCCGCGCCGGCGGGCATGGGGGAGCGGGTGCCCGGCGGCTGGCGCGTCAGCGGGAGGTGGTCGTACAACTCCGGTGCGCCGCACGCCACTTGGGCTGCGGTCGGTGCACTGCTGAAGGACGACAACGGAGCGGTCACGGACCAGGCGCTCGTGCTGATCCCTGCCTCGGACCTGGATGTCGAGGACACCTGGCACACCGCGGGCATGAAGGCGACCGCCAGCAACACCCTGACAGGGCGGGATGTGTTCGTGCCCGAGCACCGTGTGCTGTCGGTTCCCGCGGCTGCGGAGGGCGTGTATCCGCGCGCGTCCCGGGACGAGACGCTGTACGGCTCGACGTTCGGGCCCATGCTGTTGCTGTGCCTGGTCGGACCGCTGCTCGGACTGGGGAAGGCCGCCATGAACGTGGTGGTGGAGGCCGCCGCGGCGAAGCCGCTGTCGTTCACCGTCCACAGCCGGCAGGCGGACTCGGTGGGCGTCCAGCTGCAGACGGCCGAGGCGGCGCTGAAGCTGGAGACCGCCCGCCTGCACACCTACCGGGCCGTGGACGAGGTGGACCGGGCCGCATCCTCCGGCGCTCCCCTGGACTACGCCGCACGTGCGCACGTCAGGGCACGGGCCGGCTTCGCCGCACAGCAGGTGCTCGAGGCGATCGGCACCCTGCTGAATGTGCATGGCGCGTCCTCGTTCGCCGACGCCGGCCCGCTGCAGCGCGTCTGGCGTGACGCCAATGTCGCGGCGCGGCATGCCGGCCTGGTCCCGGCGGTCGGCCTGGAGGTATACGGCAAGTCCCTCCTGGGCGTCAGCGAGCGGGTGAGCCTGATGCTCTGAACCCGACCCCGCGGCGGCGAGCGCTCGGCGCGGTGTGGGCAGGACCGTTCACCGGTGACCTGCAGACACACCGCGCCCGTCCGGTTCCTTAGGATGCGTGTATGCCTTCCACCACGCGACGACCCTCCAGTGCGGCCGACCGGCGGGCCGCCCTCGAAAAGCGGATCCTGGCCGTGATCGAGGAGTGTCTGCGCGGCGGTGTGACCTACACCGAGCTGAGCGTGGAGCAGATCGCGCACGCTGCGGGGATCTCTCGTTCGACGTTCTATCTGTACTTCCGTGACAAAGTCGACGTGCTGCTCCGGCTGAGCGGCTCCCTCAAGAAGGAGAGCTACGCGATCGCGGCGTCCTGGCGGCCGACCGGCCCCGACGGCGGCCTGGACGGCCTGGCCCGTACGTATGAGCTCATCCTGCGCCATTACCGCGAACATGCGGCCCTGCTCGCGGCGATCAATGAGGTGGCCGCGTACGACCCCTTGGTCCGGGAGGCGTGGACCGCCGACCAGGACCGCTTCATCGACAACCTCGTGACGGTCCTGCAAGAGGAGCAGCGGGCCGGCCGTACCCCCGCGGACATCGACCCCGGACTCGCGGCCAAGGTGATCGTCCAAGGAGGCGGTCAGGTCATCGCGCAGCAGGTGGCGGGCGGCGACGGCAGCGACGACGCCGCCGTGGCCCGCGAGCTGGCCCGTGGCTACTGGTACGGCGTGTACCGCCGCCCGGCAGGGTGACGGGTCGCGTCAGCGTTTGAGGGATGCGGCGTCCCCCATGACGATCACCGGGTGCTGTTCGGGGTCGAGGGTGCGCAGGAGTTCCCTCATGTGCTGCTGCGCCATGCTCACACAGCCGTGCGTGGGCCCGCCGTGGTCGACGTGCAGCCAGATGCCGCCGCCCCTGCCGGCGCCGAGAGGGCGGGTCCAGTCGAGGGGGGAGGTTCCGGGCTTGCGGTTGTAGTTGATCGCGACGACGTAGTCGAAGGATCCCGCGAGCGGTTCGCCCTCGAAGCCCGTGCCGCCGATGGTGAAGCTCTGCGACTGGTCGTAGGGCAGTTCGGTGCCGGGATCGGGGAGCAGTCCGCCGGCGTCGGTGAGGGAGAACACGCCGATGGGCGACCGGAGGTCACCGAGGCGGTGGTCGTCCGTCCAGCCCTTGAGAGCGTTGTGGGCCGGCCAGGTGGCCCCCGGCTCCCAACTCGCGCCGGTGCGCTCGTACAGCACCACCTCTGACTCCGAGGAGTTCTTGCCCCGGCCGGTGACCAGCACCACCTGGCGCGCGTTCGCGGGGACGTCGGCCAGCGTCCGCGGACCCAGGCCCGGTAGCTGCTCGGGGACGGACGCGGCGGACGCTGCGCTGTCCGCGGATGTCCGCCCGGGCATGGCCTGTGCCGTGCCGGCGGACGCCGGCCGGGCAGCGTCGGCCGTCTCGACGCCCGTCCCCGCGCACCCGGCGAGGGTGACGGACAGAGCCAGGACGGCCGGTATCCCCAGACGGTTCAGGGCCGGGACAGTGGAGATCGTTGCCGGAAGCCGCAGTCGCGACAGGCGACGGATTGACGAAGTAGCCATGGCCATCAGCCTGAACGGGACTTGTGAGGAACTGATCAGCTCCGACTCACGACGTCGGACCGGTTCGGACGCCGTGCCGACATGCGGATATCAGGAAGTCGTCAGGGTGTGGGAAGCCCCTCACCCGGTCCTGGAAGCCGATTGCTCACGCTTAGAGTCGGCTGCGTGTGCGCGCATATTCTGATTGCGGAAGACGATGAGATGCAGGCCGAGTTGATACGACGGCTGCTGCTTCAGGACGGCCACAACCCCGTCGTGGTCACTGACGGCCGGGCTGCCATCGACGCAGCCGAAAGCCACCGACCCGACCTGGTCGTCCTGGACCTGATGCTGCCCAAGGTCGACGGTCTCGGCGTGTGCCGTGTGCTGCGCCGGCACGGGGACATACCGGTCCTCATGCTCACCGCCCGCTCCACCGAGGACGACGTGCTGCTCGGCCTGGAACTCGGCGCGGACGACTACATGACCAAGCCGTACAGCCCACGGGA